>CAZBOR010000009.1:0-26001 GCA_964493585.1 uncultured Oscillospiraceae bacterium | reverse complement strand
GGAAACGCCGCAGGGGTAGAGAGAAAGGCGCGTGCCGAGAAAACGGCACGCGCCTAGTGCTTTTCTGATTACAGCTTTTGCTTCAAGATGGCCTTGGCACACTCCGCCGCGTCGTCGGACAGCACCTGGTCGGAGTATTTGGCCGCGTTGTAGTAGTCCATGAATTCCCGGAAATCCGCCTCTCCGGCGTACTCGGCCTCGTAGATCTCGTTGGGCGTCTGGGTGGCCGCGCCGGGATTCCGGGTCTTGACCTTCTTGAGGAGCTGCTGGAAGGCGAAGCGGACCTTCATACGGGGGTCGGGGAAATCCTCCAGCCGCTGGGGTCGCTCCCGGAGCTTTTTCAGCCGGGTTTTCAGACTGTCCTTGGTTTCGGACAGCACCTTTTTCATGTCAAAGAGGTTCTCCGACTCGTCCACATAGTCCTCGTCCACCACGGGAGAGAACTTGTCCCGGAGGTTCCGGAGGAAACCGGGCAGGCGGACGCCGCTCTCCCGGAGCTTGACGAACAGCTTGTACAGGGCGTAGGCCACGAACAGCATCACGCAGAGGAAGGCGAACAGCTCCACGCCGGTCGTGACCCATCCGGCCTCGCCCTTTGGGTCATAGGCCATCAGGTTGTCCTCGGAGGCCACCTCCGCGACGGATTCGGTGTATTCCTCGCCGGTGCTGATGGTGCGGCGGTCAAAGAGACTGGAAATGAAGGCCATGATGGCCAGCAGCCCCTTGAGCACCACGGAAAAGGCGGCGGAGAACAGCCGGAAAATGGGATAGATGTTGGAGATGAAGGCGGCCACCAGGATGAAGCCCGCCACCATCAGGAAGTTCCCCATCTGCATTCCGGCGGGATAGACCACCCGCTTGTCGCCGCTGCCCCGGTGCATACTCCGGCGCAGGCCCTTGGCGCTGAAGGCGAACAGGGTCAGCAGGAAATAGCAGATGGCAACGGTGCTGGTGAAGCGGGTGACCCGGTCGCTCCATTCAAAGCCGGCGCAGCACAGCAGCACCACAAGATGCAGCAGCACGCCGCCGACGGCCATGGGCGCGTAGATGGTATAGGCCGCCTTGCGGGCGGAGAAGTAGAGAAATATTGAAAAGAAGGCCGTCAGAATGGTCAGGATCACCGTGGCGATGCCCATGCCCCAGCTCAGCGCCAGGGCCAGAAGCGTGGACGCCGCAAAGCCGACCCCGCAGAGAATCATGGCCACGGTGATGTTTTTAGGCAGGGAGTACCGGCCCAGCAGAAAGCCGATGATGGAGGCGCAGGGAATCAGACAGCAGTGAAACAGGGGATAACCGCAGAGCTGCTCCACAAAGACCCCAAGAGGGATCACAAAGAGCAGCGCCATCAGCAGATTGATGATTTCAGACAGCGTCCGCTGAAGCGTCAGCTTCAAAGTTGATCGCCTCCTTCCTGAGAGGAATATGGGTGACGGAGTTGCCGTTGCGGCGCAGCTCCTCCGAACGGGCCTCCAGAGACTCGTTCCAGAAGGTGGAGAACACCAGAATGTCCGTTTCGGTGGTGTCGTTTTCCACCAGATGCTCTATGGTGCGGTAGATGGATTCGTGCTCCTTGAACTCCAGACCCGCCAGTGTCTCCAGAATGTGGTTGATCTGGCTGGCGTTGCAGGCGGGCTCGATGGCGATGGCCACATCCGGGGCATAGGAGATGGAGGCGTTGGAGAACAGTCCCACCTCCATGTTGTTGACGATGGCCCAGTTGCAGAGGGTGGCGACCACCCGGATGCCATATTCCATCTCCTCCATCTGCTTGTCGGAGAGCTGGCCCCAGAAGTTGTCCTCCGGCTCGATGTTCAGCACCAGCAGCAGCCGGGGAAACACGGTGTAGTCATGGGTCTTGACCTGGAGGGTGCCGGTCCGGGCGGAGGCCTTCCAGTGGATGTCCTTGCGGCTGTCTCCGAGCTGATAGCCGCGGATGCCGTTGATGAGAATGGGGTCCGGGAAGATCCAGCGCTTGACGCTGACATCGCCCTGCCAGCGGAGCGCCTCGTCGGGCAGCTCGTCCTGGCCCAGAATACTGGGATAGACGAAGAGCTTGGCGTCGGAGTGGGCCTCGGTGCTGGTGGAGTTGAGGCCGAACAGGTCGCCCGCGGTCAGCGTGGTGATGGACAGGTCGTAGTAGCCCCGGCGGATGCACTTGACCCGGTAGCGCCGGGTGATGCGGCTGTAGGGGCGCAGGTAAAACACGCTCCGGTGAAAGCGGTCGTCCAGGATCTCCAGATTCTCCTGGGACCGGAACCGGAGCCAGGGGGACAGCTTGGACTCCACCCGAAGCCAGGGCAGAGGCGTGAGCTTGTTGTTGGCGATAATCTCCATCAGGTCCAGGCTTTCGCCCTCGAACACGGCGGATTTGCTGATTTTCCGCTCATAGTGCAGCTTTTTGAAGCTGACCTTGGCGTAGTATTTGGACTGGATGATCGCGAACGCGCCCACGATAATAATCAGCCATACGGCAGCAGTCATATCATCAGCCCCTTACAGCTTTTCCGTTGTGGATTCCGTGGGCGCCGGCACGGTGTTTAGGAGCTTTTGAATCAGCTCCGTGGCCTTATTGGCGGAGTTGTATTTTACCTTGAGGATCAGACGGTGGGCAAACACCGGCACAGCCAGGGCCTTCACATCATCGGGCAGCACATAGTCGCGGCCGTGGATGGCGGCGTAGGCCTGACAGGACCGCAGGAGGGCCAACATTCCGCGAGTGGAGATGCCCAGCTCGATGTCGTCGTGCTTGCGGGTGGCCTCCACCAGAGCCACGATGTATTGGCGGATGGGCTCGCTGACAGTCACCTGGGTGATGGCCTCCTGAATGGCGGTGATCTCGTCGCCCTCGGCCACCGGCTCCAGGTCGATCTTTGGGGAGCCGTTGATGTAATTGGTGAGGATGTCCACGCTTTCGCCGGAGGTGGGATAGCCCAGGGTCAGCCGCACCAGGAAACGGTCAAGCTGGGCCTCCGGCAGGGAGAAGGTGCCGGAGGACTCCACCGGGTTCTGGGTGGCGATGACGAAGAAGGGCGCGCCCAGGGCCTTTGTCTCGCCGTCCACGGTGATCTGCTTTTCCTCCATGCACTCCAGCAGCGCGGACTGGGTCCGGGGCGTGGTGCGGTTGATCTCGTCGGCCAGAAGGATGTTGGTGAAGGCCGGGCCGGGCTGGAAGTCAAATTCCCCGGTTTTCTGATTATAGACACTCAGACCCGTGATGTCCGAGGGCAGCAGGTCTGCGGTAAACTGGATCCGTTTGAAGTCGCAGTGGATGGATTTTGCCAGATTCTTGGCCAGGACGGTTTTGCCGGTGCCGGGTACGTCGTCCAGCAGAGCATGGCCGCCGGCAAACAGGCAGACCAGCACCAGGTCGATCTCGTCCCGCTTGCCGATCAACACGCGGCTGATGTTGTCGTTGATTTTCCGGGCGACTGCGCCCACTTCTTTGATCTCCATATTGATCTCTCCAATCTCCAGATGCTCTGGACGCTTAATATCTCACAAAAATAAAGGCAGAAATTTTTGGAGATGAATACATTATACCTAACAACTGCGTGAAATGCAAACGCACGGTTGAAAAAAATGGCGTTTTTCCATGAAGATTTTGTGTGCGTCCTACCTTCTGCCGTTATAGTCATGAAAACACGCCCATGTTACCGCAATGTGTCCAAATCAAAAAATGTTCGCAATACTAGCGGATCCCCCTGACCTCATATCCCGCGTCCGTCACGGCGGCGGTCAGAGCGTCATCCGCAGCGGTGCCGGTGACAACGGCCTGATTGTTTTCCAGACTGACGTCTACGGTCTCCACGCCGGGAACGGCGGCAAGCGCCTTGGTCACATGGGCCACGCAGTGCTGGCACATCATGCCCTCGATGGAAATTACCTTTTTCATAGTTGTATCCTCCTGTTGTTCTGATGAAATTTCTGTGCGGATGCCTACGGGCTGTTTCCGGCGGCGGTCCCGCCGGGCGCTGTGGATGTCGATAAAATTCAGCCGCAGGGCGTTGGTGACGACGCAGAAGCTGGAAAGGCTCATGGCGGCGGCTCCGAACATGGGGTTGAGCTGCCAGCCGAACAGCGGGATCCAGACGCCGGCGGCCAGCGGTATGCCGATGATGTTGTAGATGAAGGCCCAAAACAGGTTCTCGTGGATGTTGGTCAGGACCCGGCGGCTCAGGCGGATGGCCGCCGGCACGTCGGAAAGACGGCTCTTCATCAGCACCACGTCCGCCGCATCGATGGCCACGTCCGTACCGGCACCGATGGCGATGCCCACGTCGGCGCGGGTCAGGGCCGGCGCGTCGTTGATGCCGTCGCCCACCATGGCGACCTTGCCCTGCTCCTTCAGCCTGCGGACCGCCTGCTCCTTGCCCTGGGGCAGCACGCCGGCGATCACCTCGTCCACACCGGCCTTCGCGCCGATGGCCTGGGCGGTTTTTTCGTTGTCTCCGGTGAGCATCACCACGCGGATTCCCATGCCCTTGAGCTCCCGGACCGCCTGGGGGCTGTCCTCCTTCATGGCGTCGGCCACGGCGATGACGCCCAGCAGCCTGCCGTCCCTGGCGAAGAACAGGGGCGTTTTGCCATCCTCGGCCAGAGAAGCAGCCCATGACTGGACCTGAGGGTCGATTTCCGCCTGGGTGGAAATCAGCTCGTAATTTCCGCCGGAGAGCACCGACGTCTCCATGCGGGCGGTGACGCCGCTGCCGGACAGGGCCCGGAACTCCGTGACCTCCGGAATGGTAAGACGTTCCTCCGTACCCCGGACCAGAATGGCGCGGGCCAGGGGATGCTCGCTTTTCCGCTCCAGCGCGCAGGCCAGGACCAGCAAATCGTGTTCCGTCACGCCTGGGACAGCCAGCACATCCGTTACGACAGGCTCACCGGTGGTGATGGTTCCGGTCTTGTCCAGGACCACGATTTCTGTCCGGCCCGCCGCCTCCAGGGAAACGGCGGTCTTGAACAGGATACCGTGCTTCGCGCCCACGCCGCTGCCCACCATGATGGCAACCGGGGTGGCCAGCCCCAGGGCGCAGGGGCAGGAGATCACCAGCACGGAGATTCCGCGGGCCAGGGCAAAGCCAACGGTCCGGCCCGCCAGCAGCCACACGGCGGCTGTGATGACCGCGATGGTAATGACGGCGGGGACAAAGACGCCGGAGACCCGGTCTGCGACCTTGGCGATGGGCGCTTTGGTCGCGGCGGCGTCGGAGACCATCTGGATGATCTGGGACAGGGTGGTATCCTCGCCCACACGGGTGGCCTCGCAGCGGAGAAAGCCCGACTGATTGGTGGTGGCGGCGGAAACGCTGTCGCCCCGGGCCTTGTCCACCGGGATGCTCTCCCCGGTGAGGGCCGATTCGTTGACCGCGCTGACGCCATCCAGGACCACGCCGTCCACGGGGATGCTTTCACCGGGCCGCACCACGAACACGTCGCCCTTTTTCACCTGGTCGATGGAAACCGGCGTCTCCACGCCGTCGATCAGCAGCGTGGCGGTTTTGGGCGCCAGCTCCATAAGGTTTTTCAGCGCGTCGGTGGTCTTGCCCTTGCTGCGGGCCTCCAGCATTTTTCCCACCGTAATCAGCGTCAGGATCATGGCGGCGGACTCGAAGTAAAACTCGTCCATCCACATCATAACGGCCTCCTGATCCCCGGCGACGACAGCCCCCGTCATGGCAAACAGGGAATATGTGCTGTAGACAAAGGCCGCCGCCGCGCCCAGAGACACCAGGGTGTCCATGTTGGGGGAGCGGTGGATGAGGCTGGTGAAGCCGCTGATGAAGAAGCGCTGGTTGATGACCATAATGAGGGCCGTGAGCAACAGCTCGACCAGGCCCATGGCCACATGGTTCCCGGTCATAAAGCCCGGCAGGGGCCAGCCCCACATCATGTGGCCCATGGTCAGGTACATCAGCGGTACCAGCAGGCACAATGAGGCGATCAGCCGCTTTTTGAGCTTTGGCGTTTCGTGGTCCTCCAGGTCTGCGGCGGCCGAGGCGCTGCTCTGCGCCGCGCCTGAAAGGGCTGCGCCGTATCCCGCCTGCTTCACCGCGTCGATGACCGCCTGGGGCGTGGCGGACCCCTCCACGCGCATGGAGTTGGTCAGCAGACTCACCGAAACAGAGCGGACCCCCGCCACGCCCTTGACCGCCTTTTCCACATGGGCGGAGCAGGCGGCGCACGTCATGCCTGTGACATGATAGTTGTCCATAAAAACGCTCCTTTATTTGTCGAGGATCTTGGACAGAATTCCAATGACCTCGTCGATTTTCTCTCCGCCGTGGCCCTGCTCTGCGGCCTCCAGCACGCAGTGGTTCATATGCTGCTTCAAAATCAGCAGATTGGCCCGCTTCAGCATGGCGGAGGTGGCGAATATCTGATTGGAGATGTCGATGCAATAGCGGCCGTCCTCGATCATCTTGATAATGCCGTCGATCTGCCCGCGGGCGGTTTTGAGGGCCTGAAGGGCCTGCTGCTTTTCTTCATTCATGGGAATTGCTCCTTTGACAGAAGATTTGCCCCAGGAGATGCACCCCACCCCTGGGGGGTGCCTATATCATAGCACAGCGGCGGGGAGGTGTCAAGGGCAATTCCGCGAAGGGCGGAGGACGTCGGTAGTATGTCCGGTTTGACGAAGGATACAACGGAAGTCTGGGATATTTTCTCACTTCGATATTGCATGAAAAAAGCGGATGTTGTATAATTACCGCAAAGCGTCTATACGCTTCCGTTTTTGAAGGAGGGTATCCCTATGCCAAGCAAAGCATTTTTAGCGTACCGGGACAATATCCCCACCGCGCCTCCCGCGACGATGGACGGCCCCGGCATTCCCGGCGCTCCCGGCTCCGGACCGGATATGTCGCAGATCCCGCCCGAATACGCGGATCTGGGCGTTCCCATGATGCCGCCGGACTATGTGCCGCCGGAGCCGGTGATCCCGGAGGGCTATACCGGCGGAAAGGTGTCCGTGGGCGGCGTTACGGGTCTGCGTGTGACGCGGGAGGGCGTCAGAGCGCGCTGCGCGATGCTGTATATCCACGGCGGCGGCTTCACCATCGGGACCGCCATGACAGCGGGAGAGCTGCTGGCGCATTTCCTGGAGGAGACCAATCTGGAGGGCTACGCGGTGGAGTATTCCCTGGCGCCCTATGCGAAATTCCCCGTGGCGGTGGACGAGTGCGTCGCCTTTTACCGGGGCCTGCTGGAGCAGGGCTATGACCGGATCGTCATCGGAGGCGAGTCCGCCGGCGCGGGACTGACCGTTTCCGTCACCCACGCCATCCGCATGGCCGGACTGAAAATGCCGGCGGCGCTCTGGTGCTCCTCTCCCGTGGACGACATCAACTACGCCAAGAAGGAGCTGCTGGTGGAGGATATGTTCACCGCCACCAGCGATGGCCTGTCCAGGGCCTATGTGGGGGATGCGGACCCCAAGGACCCCCGCCTGTCCCCCATCTACGGCGACTTTTCCGATTTCCCGCCGATGTTCATCCAGGCCGGCAGCCGGGAGAGCCTGTCCATGGGCGCGCTCCGGCTGGTCATGGCTGCGGCCAGAGCGGGAAATGAGGTGCTGCTGCACTTTGGCAAGGGGATGCCCCACACCTTCGCCATGGACTACGCCATCTATCCGGAGGCCGCCAACGCCATGAAGGAGTTTACGACCTTTATCAACAACACCCTGGACCTGGAATAGCCATTCCGGAAACGACAAAAGGACGCCGCCTCCCATATGCGGGAGCGGCGCCCTTGCCCTATGGCGGAGAAAATACCGCGAAATAGTTAAAACGCCCAAACAGCAAATGCAGTTTTATGGTTTTTGACATAAACATTTCCGATTTGGGAAATTATAATAGATACAGATACAGAGGCACGGCCCATACGGGAAGGCCGTATGGGGTGCCGCCCGTTTTAGAAAAGGAGTGTAATCATGGGTATTTATGCTGTTACCGGCGGCTCCAGCGGCATTGGAGCAAAGACCGTGGAATACCTGCGCGCACAGGGACACATGGTCTACAACATTGATGTGAACAACGGAGACATTTGCGCGAACCTGGCAAGCCAGGAGGGACGGCAGACGGTCATCGACCGGCTCCATACGCTTTGCAGCGAGGGAATGGACGGACTGGTGTGCTGTGCCGGCGTGTCCAACTCCTGCGGCAACCTGAAGCTCATCATATCCCTGAACTATTTTGGGGCGGTACGGCTGGCGGAGGGCGTGCTTGACCTGCTGACGATGCGCCGGGGCGCCTGCGTGGTGGTGTCCTCCAACACGATCTCCCAGGGCGCGGCCCGCATGGACGTGGTCAACCTGCTGAACAACCAGATGGATGAGCCCCGCGTGCTGTCGCTGATGGACAAGCTGGACAACAAGAAGGACGCCCATGCCATGTATGTGGCCTCCAAATACGCGCTGGCCCGGTGGATGCGCCGCGTTTCGGCCGATTGGGCCGCCCAGGGCGTGCGGCTCAACGCGATCGCGCCCGGAAATGTGGAGACCGCTATGACGGCCAGACTGACGCCTCAGGAGCGGGTGGCGATGCTGGCGCTGCCGATCCCCACCCTCTATGGCCAGGATAAGCTCATGGACCCGGCGGACATCGCCAGCGCCATCGTCTTTATGGTCTCCCAGCAGGCCCATGGTCTCAACGGTATCATTTTGTTCTGCGACGGCGGCACGGACGCGCTGCTCAACACGGAAAAGGTCTATTAAGGAGGGGCAAACCATGATTGAAAAATACATTGAAGCCATGCAAAATGGCGATTACATGGCGCTGGCGGCCTGCTTTGCGCCCAAGTGCCGGTACTTCGACTACTGCCCGATCGGCACCAACCGGGACAACTACCATGTCTATGGCCGGGCGGCCATCGAAATGTTCTTCCACAATAAATTCACCTTCCGCATCCTCTCCATTACGGACCCGGTGATCGAAAGCCCCACCTCCGCCAACTTCCTGGTGGCCTATGGCGGCACATACCTCTACGCCAGAGCCTCCATTGAATCCTATACGGAGGACGGGCTGATCCAGGAGATGACCGTCCGGCCCGCGTAACCATTCCCATAAAATCCGGTCCGGTGCGTATGCGCCGGACCGATTTTTATAAAAAAGCGGAAAAAATTGCATTTGGACACAGCGGGGACACATGGTATAATTACAATAAAAGCAGAAGGATAAGGCCCGGAGAGCGAGCCGGGCTTAGCCGTATATCCTTGGGACAGGAGGGGAATCCCGATGGCGGACAAAATACTGATCGTGGAGGACGAGCCGAGACTGCTGGAGATCCTGTGCGACTATTTCCGGGCCAAGGGGGCGGAGCCGATTCCCGCGGACAATGGGAAAAAGGCGCTAGGCTATCTGGAGACGAACACCGTGGACGCGGTGCTGCTGGATATTCTGATGCCGGAAGTGGACGGCTTCTCCGTCTGCCGCCAGGTGCGGCGGAGCAGCAGCGTCCCCATCATCTTTCTGACCGCTCTCAGCGATGAGGATGACAAGCTCTATGGCTATGAGCTGGGAGCCGACGACTATGTGACCAAGCCCTACTCTATGGCGGTGCTCTACGCCAAGACCATGGCGCTGATCTCCAGAAACCGGGGCTGCGTGGGGCGTTCCGGGCTGATGAGCCTGGGAAACGTGACGCTGGACCTTTCGGCCCATACGGCCACCATCGACGGGGTGCTCCAGGCGATGCCGAACCGGGAGTACAATCTCCTGCGGTGCTTTCTGGAGCACAGGAACCAGGTCCTGTCCAGGGAACAGCTTTTGCGGATGGCCTGGGGCTATGACTATGAGGGCGACGCCAGGACCGTGGATACCCATGTGAAAAAGCTCCGGGCCAGGGGCGTCCACATTGAAACGGTGATCCGCGTGGGCTATCGCCTGCGGGAGGAGTGACGGCCATGAAATGGCGCGGATGGGCGGTCCATGGGGCGATAACCGTGTCCATAGCGCTGCTGCTGGTGCTGAGTATGCTGGTGGTGGTGGTCCGGGATGCCTGCTCCATCCGGGAGCAGCTTCTGGAGGAGACGCAGGAGCGGGGCAGCGAGGCCCTGACGGACTTCGTGACCGTGCAGAATGCTTTGGACCAGAGCGTGTCCCGGCAGGAGCAGCTTGTGGAATACTACGGGTTGATGGCGGACAACGAGGACGGACTGAGCCTTTCCCATCCTGTGCGGCAGGTGTCCTTTATCTATGGAGCGCGGGGCCGGGTGCTGGCCCGGTCCCGGAATATGCTGCTTGCCGACATCGTATGGAAGGATGGCACGGAGGAGCGTATTCCCATGGTGTTCGCCTATGAGAACTCCGTGGACATTGTGGATCTGGTGGAAAATCTGGAGAACATCGAGAACTGCGCCTACCAGAGCTATGTGGACGTCACGGGCTACTGGCAGGACAGCCTGTTTTATGTTCAGAGCCTTTCCTACGGCAGCGCACCCTATGAAAGCCCGGAGGACCCGCCGGAGGACGCGGAGCAGGAGACCATGCGCCTTTGCTATTACAACAGATATGGCAGCGACGGCTGGGCCACGATTTCGAGCCTGACGCTGCGCGGAATGCTCAAATACTACGGCGGCGACGTGTATTCCGCCTTTGTCAGCCAGTGGGAGAGGGACGACAGCCTGATTCAGGACTACTTTGCCCGGTGGACCACCCAGCCGACAGAGAGGGATCAGTATTTTGACAATGTAAGTCAGGAATATTTCCAGGGAAACGGGACCCAAGTGGAGCGCCGGAGCCTGTGGAAAACCAGGGTGATGGCCCGCGTCAGCGCGGCGGACCGGACCGGGTCTGGCGGATATATATACTATGTGTATCTGGCGGAGTTTTCGCCCCTGGGCCTGGCCTGGGACGATCTGACGGACCATGGCGTGATGCTGATGCAGACCACGCTGTTCCTGCTGGTGGCGCTGTTCCTCAATATGTACTACGGCTATGACCGGAAACGGGAGCTTCGCGCCTATCAGGACGAGATCACCCGGCAGCGGCAGGCCCTGGACTACGCAAAAAACGCCGAGCAGTCCCGGCGTGAAATGACCTCCGCGATTGCCCACGAGCTGAAAACGCCCATCGCGGTGCTGTCCTCCTACGCCGAGGCGCTGCAGGAGAACATCGACGCGGAAAAGCAGGACCACTATCTGTCCGTCATCCGGGAGGAGACCGGAAAGATGGACCGGATGGTGCTGGAGCTGCTGGACCTGTCCCGGCTGGAGGCGGGCAAGTACAGGCTGCGGCGGGAGCAGTTTGATCTGGAGGCGCTGGTCCGGGAGCGCATAGAGCCGCTGGAGCCGCAGATCCGGCAAAAGGAGCTGAAGCTGGAATACCGGGTGTGGGACCCCATGGTCAACGCCGACCCCTACCGCATGGGGCAGATCGTGGAGAATTTTATGACCAACGCCATCCGCCACACGCCCCAGGGCGGAAAGATCATCCTCCGCGTGGGTACGGAGCAGGAGACCTTCTCCGTGGAAAACCAGGGCAAGCCCATCCCGGCCGAGCATCTGGACAAGGTCTGGGAGACCTTCTGGCAGGGGGACGCCTCCCGCAACGAGAGGGGCAGCGGCCTGGGTCTGGCCATCTGCCGGACCATCGTGGCCCTCCACGGGGGAAGCTGCAAGGCGGAAAACACCGGCCTGGGGGTCCGGTTTTCCGTGAGCCTGGAGCGGGAGAAGCAGCTCTTCCAGCTTGGCCATATGGACCGGGAGGCGGAGGTGGCGCTGGACTATCCCATCGCCCAGGCCTTTACCACCGTGAAGAGCGTTATGACCCGGCTGGAGCTGCTGACGGACAAGGCGCTGCGGCAGGAGGTCCAGGAGGGGAACATTTCCATCGGCGGCGAACCGGTCCGGGACGTGAGGGCGCGGCTCTATCCCGGCTACACCCTGCACTGGAAGGAATTTCGCATCACCATCCGCCTGGACGAGCGGGACAAGCGCCGCTTCCTGCTGCTGGAGCAGATGCGGACCGGGGGACTGGGAAATCCCGACAAGGCAAAGTCCTGGGGATTCGTGGCCACGAAGTAGAGCCGCGTTACCGTGTCAGCTCCCGGACCCAGGTGAAGCGGTTGCAGTAGATGGCGTTGGGGATACACTTGATGATCTGGTCCGCCTTTAGGAAGCAGAAGGTCACGATCGGCGGAAAGCACCACACAAAGGCGCTGAGATAGGCCAGGGGGATCGTGAACAGCCACATGAAGCCGTTGTCCATGATGGCGGCGAATTTGGTGTTGCCGCCGCCGCCCACGATGCCGGCCTCCACCGGGTATTCATAGCAGGTGCCGATGGTGCAGACGGACAGCACCGTCAGGAACTGCGACGCCAGGGCCCGCGTCTCCGGGCTGACGGCGTAGAGGGAGAGAATGGCGTCCTTGCAGACAAACAGCAGCGCGGCGGACGCCGTGCCGAGGCACAGAAAGATCACCTGGAGCCGATAGGCGTAGGGCCGCACCAGCGCCAGGCCGCCCTCGCCGATGGTCTTGCCCATGGTCACGGAGGCGGCGGAGGAGGCGGACATCCCCACCACCGCGAAGAGCTGGAACACCACCGTGGCGATGGAGTTGGCGGCGATGGTTTCCGCGTTGATGTGGCCCAGAATACTGGTCTGCGCGGCCTGGGCCACGCCCCAGAGTCCGCCGGTGACCACCACCGGAAGGGCCACCTTGACGAAGTCCCGCAGGAACTCCATGTCCCAGCTTAGCAGATGGCGGGGCCGCATCCGGAGCTTTTTGTCAAGGAAGAACAGGTATGTCAGAATAATCAGCAGCTCCACGATGCGGCTGGTCAGGGTGGCGATGGCCGCGCCGCGGATGCCGAGCTCCGGGGCGCCGAAATGCCCGAAAATCAGGATATAGTTCAGGCACACGTTGATGCACAGAGTGCTGAGGCTCATAATGGTGCCGATGGAGGCGGTCTCCACGCTCTGAAGGGAGTACATCAGCGTGTTGGACACGGTGTAGATGAGATAGGTAAAGCACATGATGGAGAGATACTGCCGCGCCTCCGCCAGCACATCCGGCTCGTTGGTGAACAGCCCCAGAATCTGTCCGGGCAGCAGCAGCGTCAGCAGGAAGAACAGCAGGCCCAGCATCGCGCCGAATTTCAGCGCGATGGAGGTGATGCGCCGGATGGGCGCGACGTCCCGCTTGCCCCAGTATTGCGCGCCCAGCACCGCCACGCCGGTGCCGCCGCCGATCACCAGGGATTGCAGGATGAACTGAATCTGGTTGACCAGAGTGGCCCCGGAGAGGCTCACCTCCTGATAGCTGCCCAGCATCAGATTGTCGGCCAGATTCACGGCCAGGGACGCGAGCTGCTGCAGGGAGATCACCACCAGCAGCGGGAAAAAGGTCTGATAAAGATGTCTGTGTTTCATAGCATTACTCCTGCTCAGATGAAATTGGCGTTTATCGTAAATAAAACCGCCGGTCCTCCCGTTTGGGCAGGACCGGCGGACTGCATAGCGGTCTAGCCGTGACTGGAGGCGGAGCAGTCGGACAGATTGGACATGACCTGATAGAGACAATCGCGGAGGGACTGGACCTGCTCCGGCGTGAGGCCGTCGGTGATCCGGGCCTCGGCCTGGAGCCGGGCGTTTTCCAGGGTGTCCCGCAGCTGAAGCCCCTTTTCGGTCAGCAGAATACGCTTATTCCGGGTGTCCTGGGGCAGGCGCTCACAGGTGATAAAGCCCTTCTGCTCCAGATTGCGGACCAGAGAGGACACACTGGACGCCTTGATTCCCAGCGCGTGCTCCAGATCGCGCTGGTTGACGTTGCCCTTATCGACCTGTCCGAAAAGTCTGGTCAGGACTCTGGATTGGGGATAGGTCACATCGTAGCCCGAAAACAGATTGTCAAAATACTGGCGAATTCCATAGGAAATATTGGTAATCATGAATCCCACATCGGGATTCTGATACGCCGGATTCTCCTTGCGATCCATGATTTCATACTCCTTTTCTCACATCTCCGCTGTGACACAACAGATGTACCTTACGGATTTATTTTAATCCGGGACCCTTTGTTTGTCAAGGCCATTTTCGGCGGAGACAGGAGGCGGAACGGGGACCCGTCCGCAGGATGGGAAAAATACGGCTTTTGTTTTGGGGCGGCCTGTGATACAATAACAGAAAAAACAACAGGAGCGCGTTATGCCGAATATCATTGAAATCGACAGCCTGGAGGCGCCGGGACTGGAGCCGTATGTCCATCTGACGGAGGCCCAGCTCCGCAGCCGCCGGGAACCGGAAAAGGGGATCTTCATCGCGGAGGGCGTCAAGGTCATCGGCCATGGGCTGGACGCGGGGTATGTCCCGCTGTCGCTGCTGATGGAGCAAAAGCACGTCACCGGGAAGGCGGCCGGACTGCTGGCGCGGTGCGGCGAGGTCCCGGTGTACACCGGGCGGCGGGAGCTGCTGGCGGAGCTGACCGGGTATCCGCTGACCCGCGGGGTCCTTTGCGCCATGCGGCGGCCCCGGCTGCCGTCCCTGGAGGCGGTCTGCCGTGGAGCGGCGCGGCTGGCGGTGCTGGAGGGGATCGCGGACCCCACCAATGTGGGCGCAATCTTTCGGTCGGCGGCGGCCCTGGGGATGGACGGCGTTCTGGTGACGCCCACCTGCTGCGATCCGCTGCACCGCAGGGCGGTGCGGGTCAGCATGGGGACGGTGTTCCAGGTGCCGTGGACCTATATCGGAGACAGGGCGGAGGACTGGCCGGATAGGGGCCTGGAGCGGCTGAGCGCTCTGGGGTTCCGGACGGCGGCCATGGCGCTGGACAGCCGGGCAGTCTCCATCGAGGCCCCGGAGCTGGCGGCGGAGCGGCGTCTTGCCATCGTGCTGGGGACCGAGGGGGATGGACTGGCGGCGCGTACCGTCGCCCGGTGCGACTATGCCGTGCGGATTCCCATGGCCCATGGGGTGGATTCCCTCAATGTGGCGGCGGCCGGCGCGGTTGCCTTTTGGCAGCTCAGAAACATGACGGGAGTGTGACGAATGCAGTATATGGCCGATTACCGTTCTCCCCTGGGGCATATTCTCCTGGCGGGAGACAGCCTGGGCCTCATCGGGCTGTGGTTTGCGGGACAGAAATACTATGCCGGCACCCTGACGGAGGGGGCCGCCTGGAGCGAAACGCCGGTGCTGAAGCAGACAGCGGCGTGGCTGGACGGCTATTTTCTGGGAAAGCCGCCGCTGCCGCTGCCGCCGCTTCACTTGCTTGGAACGCCGTTTCAGCGGCGCGTCTGGGAACGGCTGCGGGAGATCCCCTATGGGACCACCGTGACCTACCGGCAGCTTGCGCGGGCCGTGGGATGCGGCTCGGCACGGGCGGTGGGCGGCGCGGTGAGCCGCAACCCCATCTCCATTCTGGTTCCCTGTCACCGGGTCGTGGGCGTCCGGGGACAGCTCACGGGCTATGCCGGGGGATTGGAGCGGAAAAGGGCGCTGCTGTCGCTGGAGCGGGGAGAATGGGCCGGCGCACCGGCCGGGATGTCGGACGAAACGGCGACGGTCCCTGGCGGTATTTTTTCGCCGCCATGAATTTTCCTATTGACATCCCGGAGAAAAGGGGTATAATAGAATCAAACATATGAACAAGCATACATATGTTAAAATGTTTGAAGGAGCGGTACCCCATGAAAAAGACCTATAAGATGGAGAATCTGGACTGCGCCAACTGCGCCATGAAGATGGAGCAGGCCATCTCCAAGCTGGACGGCGTGCAGAGCGCAACGGTGAACTTTATGATGCAGAAGGTCACGATCGACGCCGACCCGGCGCGGCTCCCGGAGATTGTCAAACAGGCGGACGCCTGCTGCAGCCGCGTGGACCGGGACTGCCACATTCTGTACTGATGAAACGCCTTTCAAGGTCCCAGAGACGGCGGCTCTGGCGGATCGTCGGCTCCGCCGCGCTGTGGCTGGGACTGCGGATCGCGGAGCCGGAGGGCCTTTGGGGACTGCTGTATCTGGCGCCGTATCTGGTGGCGGGCTATGACGTGCTGTGGAGCGCCGTGCGGAATATCCTCCATGGTCAGGTGTTCGACGAGAACTTCCTCATGTGCGTGGCCACCGTGGGCGCGTTTGGCTGCGGCGAATACCCGGAGGGCGTTATGGTCATGGTGCTCTATCAGCTTGGCGAGCTGTTCCAGAGCATAGCCGTGGGCCGCAGCCGGGAGTCCATCTCCGCCATGATGGATCTCTGCCCCGACGAGGCCAGGGTCCGGCGGGACGGGGCGTGGGAGATCGTAGATCCCACAGAGGTCTCCGTGGGCGAGTACATTGAGCTGCGGCCGGGGGAGCGTATTCCCCTCGATGGCCGTGTGGTCTCCGGGGAAAGCGCCATGGATGCCTCGCCGCTGACCGGAGAATCCGTGCCGCGTCCTCTGGGACCGGGGGAGATGGTGTTCAGCGGCTGTGTGAATCTCTCCGGCGTCCTGACGGTGGAGGTCACAAAGCCTGCGGAGGAGTCCAGCGCGGCCCGAATCCTGGAGATGATGGAGTCCGCCACCGAGAGAAAGGCCAGGACCGAGCAGTTCATTACCCGGTTTGCGCGGGTCTATACGCCGCTGGTGTGCGCCATGGCGCTGGTGCTGGCGGTGATCCCGTCCCTTGTCACCGGGGACTGGCGGGAATGGGTCTACCGGGCCATGACGTTTCTGGTCATCTCCTGTCCCTGCGCCCTGGTGATTTCCGTGCCGATGACCTTCTTCGGCGGCATCGGCAGAGCCTCCCGCAGGGGAATTCTGGTCAAGAGCGGCGCGGATCTGGAAAAGCTGGCGGACACCACGGTGATGGTCTTTGACAAGACCGGGACGCTGACCCGGGGACGCTTTGCCGTGACAGGGCTTACTCCCGCCGGGGTCTCCCAGGAGGCGCTGCTGGAAAAGGCCGCCTACGCCGAGTCGGCCAGCAGCCATCCCATCGGCCGTTCCATCCTGGAGGCCTATGGAAGGCCCGTGGACCCGGAGCGTGTCAGCGGCCAGACCGAGGAGGCGGGCCATGGGGTCTCCGCCCTGGTGGACGGCAAAGAGGTCCTGGTCGGGAGCCGACGGTATCTGACGAAGCGCCAGGTGCCGGATGTACCCGCCCGGGACACGGGGACCGTGGTGTATGTGGCCGAGGACGGCGTGTACCTGGGCGCGGTCCGCTGTGAGGACCAGCCCAAGCCTGAGGCGGCGGAGGCGCTGAAGCGGCTCCGGTCCGGCGGCGTCGGCCGCCTGGTGATGTTCACCGGGGACGACAGCGCCGTGGCCGATGAGATCGCCGGGCGGCTGTCCTTGGACGAAGCCCGCGGCAATCTGCTGCCGGAGGATAAGCTGACAGGCTTGGAGGCGCTGCTTCAGGCCGATCACAGGGGCTTTGTGGCCTTTGTGGGCGACGGCATCAACGACGCGCCGGTGCTGCGGCGGTCTGATCTGGGCATCGCCATGGGCGCCATGGGCTCTGATGCGGCGATCGAGGCGGCGGATGTGGTGCTCATGGACGACGATCTCAGGGGCCTGCCTGCGGCGGTGGAGATCGCCCGCAGGACCATGACCATCGCCCGGCAAAACATCTGGTTTGCCCTGGGCGTCAAGGCGCTGGTGCTGCTGCTGGGCGCGTTGGGCGTGGCCAATATGTGGATGGCGGTATTTGCGGATGTGGGCGTCGCGATGCTCTGTATTCTCAATGCCTGCCGTCTGATGCTCCGAAAGTAGATAGATATACAGCGGCCCGTTTCCCGGACAGTGGGAACGGGCCGCTCGGTTGGTTTCGGCGGAAATAGGGGCATCTGCCGCGCCGGGGCTGTCATTTCCTGTGCTGGAAGGGATGATACATCACGTCGTCCTCCTTCTCCCGGTAGCCGTGCCACATCTCTCCCAGGGCGTCGATGGGGAGACCGTCCTCCTTCATCACGTGCCAGCCCCAGTCGTAGACCGCGTTCAGCAGCGGAATCAGGGATTTCCCGCGCTCCGTCAGCCGGTATTCCGTCCTGGGAGGCGTATCGGGGATCACCGTGCGGCAGACCAGTCCGTCCTGCTCCAGAGCCTTGAGGTTCTGGGTCAGGACCTTCTGCGTGATGGGGAGCTGCTTGCAGAACCGGGAGAAGTTCGTCACCTGGTCCGTGTTCATGGCCTGCAGGATAAAGGGCTTCCACCGGCCAAACACCGCCCGCATGACATAGTTATAGGGGTCCTTCTGAATGTCAAAGACCATCTGCTCGTCCATATGCAGCCCTCCTGAGGTAAGTCTGACTATAGTTTACCGCGCCGAGGGCGGTATCGTCAAGTCCTTTCCAAATTCGCAAAATATTTTTCCCCGGACACACGCAGGACACATCTTTGTGTTATGCTGGCCTTATCAAAGAAAAAAGGGGGATACGCGATGGAACGCTATGACGGAAAGACCCGGCGGAACGACTATATCAAGTACACGCTTATCGGCGTAGGCGTGGCAGTGGTGGTCATTGGGCTGTGTCTGCTGACGCATTTTCTCAAAAAGGCCAACCAGAAGGACCCGGATTATACCGTGGTCATCGGCAGCGAGGAGGCCTTCAACAACGCTATGGTGGAGCAGCTTGAGGATGTGCTTGCCGGACTGGTGGGGGACCGCAACGGGGACGGGGATGAGATCGTCGATGTGGAGGTCCTGCGTCTGACGGACTATGCCGCAGCAAAGCAGGCCGATCTGGATGCGGAGGAGGGAGAGAAGGAGTTTGCCTCGATGAACATGGACGATGACTTCAGCCGCCTCTTGCTGAAGATGACAACCGAGGAATGTTACCTGTACCTGCTGTCGGACCAGCCGCGGGGTTCCTTCCGGGGGGCGGCCACCACCTACTGTGAGGCGGGGTATTTTGTGGATTTACCGGAGGATATGCAGGACACGGAATACGCCGGCCGTATGGAGCTGACCAATGCGCCGTTTTTGGAGGAACTGGGGCTGGAAGATATTCCCTTCTATGGCTGCGTACTGGACGGCGGCGACAGCGGAGAAAGAAATTACGCCATAGAGCTGCTGCGAAAGCTCCCAAATGCTCATGGGAGCGTCTATTGATACGATACGCCGATTATGGAAAAGCAGCATCGGCATCCCAAGCGGAACGTCCCCCGGCCAAGGGCCGGGGGACGTTCGTTTACTTCAGACTGCCGAGGTACTCCGCAGCGGAGTTGCCCGCCGTAAAGCCGGAGGCTACGGCCCAGCTCATCTCGTTGGTACACATGAGCCGGTTGTCGCCGGGACCGGGGACCCGGACACACCAGCCGGCGGCGTTGTCGCCGGTGGCGTAGAGGCCGGGCAGCACCGTGCCGTCGGGCCGCAGAGCCTCCATGCGCTCGTTGACCCGGATGCCGCCGAAGGCGCCGTCCGTGGCCATTTTGCCGTAGATGGCATAGAAGGGCGCTTTCCGCACGGGCCGCATGGTGTCGGGCCGTTTGCCGAATTCGGTATCCACGCCGGCGGCGCAGTCGTCGTTGAATTTGTCAATGGTGGCCCGGAGCGCCTGGGGGTCGATGCCGCAGAGGACCGCCAGATCCCCGATGGTGTCCGCCTTTTTCAGCGGGGTGTCCAGCTTCAGCTCTGTCTCGATCTCCTGGAGATAGTCCTTGTGGATCCAGCCGTCGTTGCCCGCGATGAGGCGGTCGGCGATGATTTTCAGCGTGTCGCTGTCCACGATGGTCCAGGCGCTGCGGCCCGGCTGGGAGCCGATCTTGGCCGCGCCGTTGGGGAAGTGGCTCTCGTCGTAGAAGCGCTTGCCCTCCCGGTTTACGGCGATGACCTCCGGCTCGCAGGCGAACTTGAACAGGCAGAAGGAGAAGGGATGATGCACCGGGCCGAACAGGTTTACGGTGAAGTTGTCGTAGTCCACCCAGGCCCCGACGCTCTCGCCCAGAGGCACCGCGTCGCCGGTGTTGGTGGGGGCGGCAAAGCGGTGGACCGGCTCGGCGGTGGGATCGTCGGTCATAAACCAGGGCCAGTATTTTTCCAGCAGCTCGTCGTTCCAGGCGAAGCCGCCCGCAGAGACCACCACCGCGTCGCAGCGGATGAGGATCTCGCCGCCCTCGTCCCGGGCCAGCACGCCGGTGATGCGGCCCTGGTCCGTCAGCAGGGATCTCGCGCCCGTGCCGGTCAGCAGCGTGACGCCCAGGCGGTCAAACTGGTCCACCATGGTTTTGACCACAAAGCTGCCGCCGCGGCCGGGACCGATGGCCTCGTCCCGGCATTTGAGATTGAAAAAGGTGCGGCCCTGGAGCCCCAGAGACTTGCCGGGGCCAAAGGGCGCGGGCTTTTCCACCCAGTACCGGTCCACGCCGTCCATGGTCAGCATCCAGTCGGAGAAGGCTTTGGGAGCGCTCCTCGCCACATCCTGGATCTCCTTGGAGACCTTGCCCTGGAAACGGTCCCCGCCCGGTCCGCCCGGTCCGCCCGGTCCGCCGGGACCTGGACCACCGGGACCGCCGCCCATGACCTCAAAGCCCGCATACCAGGCGCTGCCGCCGTACTTCTCGGCCTTTTCCAGCACAATGACCTTTTTGCCGCTCTGTTCGGCGGCCCGTGCCGCGGCGATGGAGCCGGAGCCGCCGCAGCCGATGACCACCAGATCGCAGGACAGCTCCTGGCGGGGGTGCGGCACGACCGCCTTGTCCTCCTCGGTATTGGTGATGGCGCTGACGTTGCAAAGACGCTGACACAGGCCGCAGCCGATGCACTTGCTCTGGTCGATCTCATAGTGGGTACCCCTGTAGTCAATGGCGCCCACGGGACATTCCAGGGCGCAGTTGTGGCAGCAAAGACAGCCCTTTCCGATGATGTACATAGCCTTCATCCTTTCATAAGGACAGGCCGGGTCATCCCCGGCCTGTGTTTTGTTGTATGATGCGAATCTCCGTTGAAAATGCCGGAAGCTTTGCCTCCGAAGGAGCGTATCAGTCCAGCGCAACCGCCACGTCGTAGCCGGCGCGGACCGCCTGCGTCACCTGCTGAGCCTTGGTGCAGTCGCCGATGGGGATGAAAACGTGCCTGGTTTTGCGAAGCTCGTCCACCAGGGCGCTTCTGGGACGCAGGCCCAGGGCGCAGATCACCGTGTCGGCGGGGAACAGGGTCTCCTTGCCGTCGGGCGTGACCGCGATAACGCCCTCGGCGGTGATCTCCTTGCACTTGGTGGAAACCTGGAGCACCGGGGGGATCAGACCGGGCGCGGTGTTCTTGCCGCCGGCCAGGTCCGGGAACAGGCCCATACGGACCTTCAGGGCCCGACGGTGGGCCGCCGTGGTCTCCTGGGCGACCTCCGGGGCCATTTCGATGACTGTGACCTCGTGGCCCTCCTCGGCCAGATGCAGCGCCGTTTCGCAGCCCACCAGACCGCCGCCCATAATGACGACCTTCTTACCAAGGGTCACGCCCTCATCAAAGATCCCGGTACCCAGCACATAGTTGTCGCCGGGAATGCCGAACTGGCTGGGGATGATGGGGTTTGCGCCCACGGCGCAGATCACGGTGTCCACGTCCAGGCTGTCCAGCAGCTCTGTTGTGACCTCGGTGTTCAGATGGACCGGGACGCCCAGCAGCTCCAGCTGATGGGCCTGCCACTGGGAGAAACGGAAGAGGTCGTGCTTAAAGGTCTCGTGCTCGGCGAATTTCAGCGCGCCGCCCAGGGCATCGGTCTTTTCGTAGAGCGCCACCTCATGGCCCCGCTGGGCCGCAGTGATGGCCGCCTGCATACCGCCCGGTCCGCCGCCGACCACGGCAACCTTATGCTTGTGAGCAGCGGGCAGCCGATATTTGGCGTCGTATTCCTGTCCGATGACGGGGTTGACGGTGCAGAGAATGTTCCGGGTTTTCATCATCTGGCCCTGGCAGGAGTAGCAGCGCAGACAGCGGCGAATTTCGTCGATCCTGCCGTCCCGGACCTTGTTGGGGAGATCGGGGTCCGCCACCAGAGCGCGGCCCATGGCGATGAGGTCGGCCTTGCCGGATTCCAGAATGTCCTCCATCACATCGGGGTCGGACAGAGCGCCCACGCAGGAGACGGGCTTCTTGACGGCCTTCTTGACGGCCTCGGCCAGATAGACGTTGCAGCCCTGGGGCAGGAACATACTGGGGTGCATGATGATCCAGGTGTAGAGGTCCTCCATCACGCCGGCGGAGATGTTGAACATATCCACATAGGGCTCCAGGACCTTGCAAAGCTCCACGCCCTCGGCCAGATCGTAGCCGCCCTCGGTCAGCTCGGAGCCGGAGATACGCAGCTCGATGAGACATTTGGGCGCGCCCTGGCGGACCGCCTGAAGGACCTCGATCACGAACCGGCAGCGGTTTTCCCGGCTCCCGCCGTATTCGTCCTCCCGGTGGTTGGACAGGGGAGAGAGGAACTCCGCCAGGAGCCAGCCGTGGCCCGCGTGGATGGTGAGAATGTCAAAGCCGGCCGAAGCGCAGTTGGCGGCGGAGCGGCGGTAGCCGCCGATGACGTCGTCCATGAGCTGGCGATCCATGCCCCGGACGGTGAGATTGCCGTTGCTGTCGTAGATGTCACAGGGGCCAACGGGCAGCACATGACCGGGCAGGAACATGGGATTGCAGCGCTTGCCGCCGTGGCCGAACTCGATGGAGGCGTAGGCGCCGTATTTGTGGATGGTGGACACCAGATCGTACATGGAGGGGACAGCGGTGGGATTGTCCAGCGTCACCATGGAGGGGTGGTCGGGACCGGTGGCGCCATGGGCCACGGCCTCGCCCACGTTGATGAGGGCCGCTCCGCCCTTGGCCCGAAGCTCGTAATAGGCGATATTTTCCGGCGAGAATACACCGCCAGGACCCATCTCCGCCAGAGAGGTGGGGGCGGAAATCATGCGGTTTTTCAGAGTCAGGTTCCCCAGCTTGAAGGGGGAGAGCAGCATATCGTATTTGGACATAGTTGAGCCCCTTTCTGATTGTGTTACTTCTATTTTACTTTAGAAAATGGGGGAAGGGAAATAGAAATTTCGTATGGGCTATAACTGGGAGTTATATTATTGGGAGATCTGGGACGGCGGGAGGCCGGCGCATCACTCATCGTCCCGGACCGCCGGATCGACGCTGCCGATCAGGTCCTCGCGGTTGAGGCCGATGCCCTTGCGCGGTCCGAAGTCCATGGGCGGGAAGTAATCGTCCATGAAGCGCTGCAGGGTCCGTCCGTACTCCTGGTAATAGCTGATGGCGAAATTGTAGAGCTTTTTCGGCTGCTCCATCAGGGTCCGGTCCTTTCGGGAGACAATGGAGATGAATCGAAATACCTCGATGTCCGAGAACCGCAGGGCCACCACGGGGTTGTTGTCGTTGTACTTTTCGTAGAACACGTTGGCGGGGACCATGCTGACGCCCTGGCCCGACTCCAGCGCCTCGTCGATAAACCGGGACTCGTTGCTGCACACGGCGATGTTGGGGGTGAAGCCCACGGTCTTGCAGTTGTCAATGACGGCCCGACGGTCAAAGCTGGCCTCGTTGACCAGGAACCGCTCGTTCCGGCAGTCCTCCAGCCGGACGAAGTGCTGGTCCGCCAGAGGATGGGTCCGGCCTACCGCCAGCAGGATCTCCTCGTCCATGAGCTTGATCTGGCTGATCTCCGGGTTGTGGAAGGGGATGGGGGTCAGGGCAAAATCCAGCTTGCCGGAGAGGAGCTGGTCCTGGAGCACCTCCGGGGTGTAGAGAAACTGGCTGATCTGCAGCGCCTCGCCCCGGTTGGAGCGCATATAGCTCAGCAGCAGGGGGTTGAGCAGCTCCGCCACCGGGCAGCCGATGGTGACAGAGGTGCTGGAGGATTTTTTGTAGTCGTTGATGAGCCGCTGGCCCTCGTCGATGCAGTCGAAGGCCTTGGCCACCTGGCGGTAAAACTCCGTGCCGATGGGAGAAAGGCTGATGCGGCCCTTCCGGCGGTCGAACAGCGTCACCCCCAGGCTCCGCTCCAGCTTGGATATGGTCTTGCTCAGGGCAGGCTGGGACACGTGCAGAGTCTCCGCCGCCCGCGACATATTTTCCTTTTCCGCGATGACCTTGAAATAGTAGAGGTATGTAAGTTCCATCAATATCCGCGCCTCCCTTCGGTGTGTTCTCTTATATTATACAGGAATGTGACCATAAATGCAAGGGCTTATAACCTATAGTTATAATGAATGACAAAAAGATATTGGCCGCCGCCCGCGGCAGACGGGGCCCTTCTATTTGGGAAAGCGCTGCGCTCGGCGGGAATCGACAGAAGGAGCGCGGATGAAAGGTCCGCGCTCCGGATGGCAGTATCATACCGATTTCTATCAAATTGTCACATCCGATGGATGATGCCCGTTGCGGCGGAATTGATGCCCACATGACAGGCAATACTGCACGGCAGATCGACATACAGGACCTCCGTGTCCGGAAACTCCGATTGCACCATGGCGCGCCATTTTTCCGCCATGGCGCTGTCCTCAAAGGTCCCGGCGGTGGCGATTTGAAGCTCTGAGGTGGGAACGTCGCGGAACCGGGTGTCGCGGTCCTGATGGACGGCCTCGATCATCCGGGCCTCTGCCTGCCGCATACCGCGGACCTTGGCAAAGGCGTCCAGCTTGTCGCCCTGGATGGTCAGCACGGGCTTCAGATTCAAAATCGTGGCGAAGGCCGCCGCCGCCGGGGTGATCCGCCCGCCTTTTTTCAGATACTCCATGGAATCCACGGAGATATAGATGCTGGCGTCGTAGGCGTGGGCCTCCAGATGCTCCTGGATCGCCTGTGCCGTCCAGCCCTGCTGTGCAAGACGGTGCGCGGCCATTACGGATTCCTGCTGGGTCACGGAAATGCGGTGATTGTCCACAACAAAGACCCTGCCGCCGTATTCCGCCGCAAACTGCCGGGCGGTCTGGCAGGACCCGCTCAGGCCGCTGGACATGGGGATGTAGACGATTTCGTCATACCCGTCCCGGAAAATGCGGTCCCACAGCTCCACCAGATTGCCGGGGGCAGGCTGGGAGGAGGAGATGGTCTGCTTTTGCCGCATCGCCTGATAGAGCTGCTGATGAACAATGTCGATGCCCTCAAAAAACATCTGCCCGTCAATGATAACGGGCATCGCCAGAGAGTAGAGCCCCTGGACATGAATGGATTGCTCTGTGATTCCGCTGTTTGTATCCGTTGCTATTGCGATTTTCATCTTTGATTCTGTCTGCCTTTCTTCTTGTGTGGGAGGGCCATGCCGCGGCCGCGGAAGGGTCCGGGGTCATTGACAACATGAAAATGGATTGTTATAATGCGAAACAAGTGTATCACATTATGCCAAAGGTTTCAATCGCCGCTTATGAGACAAAATCACAATTTCTGTATCAGATTTGGAGGGAATACCAATGGACAAGCGAAGGGAAGCCAATCTGCGGGTAAAGCAGAGCATCACCAACACGCTGTTTGCGCTGATGAAGGAAAAGAGCCTGGGCGATATTCGCATCACGGAGATCATAAGGGGCGCGGGCGTGGCCAGAGCTTCCTTTTACCGCAACTACAGCTCCAAGGAGGATGTGCTCATCACGCTGATCCGGGATGTGCTCGATACCTTCCGGGAGGAGATCGTGCTGGAGCAGGGCAGCTTCTATACCTATGAGAATGTGCTGCTGAGCTTCCAATACTTCAAGACCTACCAGCAATATATCCTGGATCTGTACCACTGCGGCTTTTCGTCGGTCCTGCTGGAGGAGCTGAACCATTTTCACGAGAGCATCGAAGGCTCCATGCCGGCGTCGTCCATCGAAAGATACCAGATCTATCTGTATATCGGAGCGCTGTTCAATACCGCCATTGTCTGGCTGCTGGAGGACGGCAAAACATCGCCGGAGGATATGGCCCGGTTTTTCCTGAACGCCGCCAGCAGGATTTTGGACCGGATACATGAGAAATAATACGGTTTCCCGATGATCTTCCGGGGGCTTGACGGAGGATCGTATCAGTCAGGCTGTTTCGCGCCCGCTTTTCGTCGGTTTAGGAAAATCCTTCCTTAATTTTTCAATTTGGGTATTGCTTTTTGATTTTACAGGCGG
>CAZBOR010000008.1:0-26810 GCA_964493585.1 uncultured Oscillospiraceae bacterium | reverse complement strand
TCAGTTCTTCACCTGGATGGGCTTTGCGTCCCGGTTGCGGTCGTAGATCATCTGAAGGCCGTCCAGGGTCAGCCGGGTGTCCACAATGGTGATGCGGTCCGTCTGCTCCGCAATCAACCGGGACAGTCCGCCGGTGGCGATGACCTTGACGTCGGAGCAGCCCATCTCCTGGATGACCTGACGTATCAGGTATTCGATATTGCCCACATAGCCGCCCACCACGCCGGCCTGGATCTGCTCCACGGTATTCCGGCCAAGCACGGTCATCGGCATGACCAGCTCCACCCTGGGCAGCATGGCAGTCCGGGAGACCAGGGCGTCCAGGCTCACCTGGAGGCCGGGGCCGATGGTGCCGCCCAGATATATGCCGTCGGGGCCCACGGCGTCGATGGTGGTGGCGGTGCCGAAGTCCAGGATTAGAAGGGGAGCGCCGTATTTGGCGATGGCGGCGATGCAGTTTACCGCCCGGTCCGTGCCGAGGCGACCCGTTTCGTAGCACCGGGGGTCAAATTTCAGCCCGGCGTCCACGTCCGTCCCCACCACCAGAGGCTCCACCCCGAAGTATTTGATGATGGCGCTGGTCAGGGAATACATGACCTGGGGGACCACGGAGCCGATCATGCAGGCCTTCACGTCCTCGGCCCGATAGCCGAACCGCTCAAAATACGCCACGGCCATAATCCCGATCTCATCGGAGGTGGCGGTGGAATTGGTGGACAGCCGGAACGAGCCGAGCATATCCGTTTCCCGATAGATACCAAACACCATGTTGGTGTTTCCTACATCAATGGTCAGCAGCATAGCAGAAACTCCTTTAATGAACGGATTTTACACAGCAGGAAGGGCCATCCGCAGTAATCCGGATGACGCCATAGCTGCCGTAGGAATTGCACGCGCCCGGATTCATGACCCAGAGACCCTCGCGTACAAAGCATTCGGCCCGGTGGGTGTGGCCGAACAGCAGGATCGCGGCCTCCGCCTCCTGCGCGGCGTAGATGGCCCGAAGGTAGGAGGTCTTGACCCCGTGGAGATGTCCATGGGTCATAAAGACCCTGACGCCCTGAAACACAGGCGTCAAAATGGACGGCACGGAGACGCCGTAGTCGCAGTTGCCCGCCACCTGGAGCAGAGGGACGCCGCCGGTGTCCAGCCGCTGGGCGTCTCGCACGCAGTCGCCCAGGTGGAGGATCTGGTCGGGCGTTTCCCGCCGAAGTACCTCCTCCATGGAGCGGGTATCCCCGTGGGAATCGGAAAAAACGATGATCTTCATAATATGGTACACCTTTCCTCCGCCTCCGCATACACTGATAGCAGGAAGGGGGAATCATAGCGTGAATCAGTCTGAGCAGCGTGAGCAGCTCCAAAGGCTCCTGAAAAGCAAGGAGGGGCAGCGGCTTATGTCCCTGCTGTCCGGGGACGGCGGCACGGCGCTGGAGCAGGCGGGGCAGGCCCTCCGCCGGGGTGACAGGCAGGCGATCAAGAGCATCCTTGGCCCCATGGTGGAAAACCGGGAGGTCCAGCGGCTGCTGGCGTCTCTGGAAAAGCAGATGGGCGATGGATGACCTTGGCGCCGCCATCAGCGGCTTTTTATCCCAGCCGGACGCCATGGAACAGCTTGCGTCCATGGCAAAGCAGCTCGGATTAAAGCCCGACGGGCCGGACCAGGAGCAAGCGCCGGAGGCAGACCAGCCCATTCCGCCGGAGCTGCTCCAGCAGGTGATGCAGGCCGTCAGCGATGGCGGAAGGCCGGACGAGGCCACGACGCTGCTGGAGGCCCTGCGGCCCATGCTGCGGCCGGAAAAGCGTGAAAAGCTGGACCGGGCCATGCGGGCTCTGCGCCTCATGCGGGTGGCCCGGACGGTAACGCAGACCATAGAACTGTGAGGAAGCGCC
Source organism: uncultured Oscillospiraceae bacterium (assembly GCA_964493585.1). Classification (GTDB taxonomy): domain Bacteria; phylum Bacillota; class Clostridia; order Oscillospirales; family Oscillospiraceae; genus HGM13006. Next base: position 24,917 of record CAZBOR010000008.1, on the reverse strand, counting down.
CATGTTCAATCCTTATATTTCCGGCCCGGAGGGATGCCTTCAGCCCGTCAGAAAACAGCCGGAGGGGAAAACCATACTCGACGGCCTTCTGGGGCGACTGGGAAATCTGGACAGCGATGATCTCATCATTCTGCTGCTGCTTCTGCTGCTGGCCAGGGAGGGGGAGGGAGACAGCCTCTGGCCCCTGGCGGCGGGAGCGCTGTATCTGCTGCTGTAGCGGAACGGAGGCGGTGCAAGCTGCCTCTGTTCTACTTTTTCGCCGGGGCTTCTTTGTCCTCCGGCTCCGACTCGGTGCGGTGGCTCAGCAGCCAGAGAGAGACCACGCCCACGGCAATCACCGCGGCCAGAACCATCAGCGACTTGCCGGGGCCGGTGGTGCTGACGACCACGGCGCAGATGCCCAGCAGGGAGGCCACCACATAGAGGATGGCCACGCTCTGACGCTGGTTGAAGCCCACGTCGATGAGCCGGTGGTGGATATGACTGCGGTCGGGGTGCATGGGGCTGACATGGTTCCAAAGCCGCCGGAGAAAGGCGAAGCAGATGTCGAACAGCGGGACCCCCAGCACCAGCAGCGGCACCGCGAAGGAAATGACCGCATAAAGCTTGAACAGCCCGCTGACGGACATACAGCCCAGCACATAGCCCAGGAAGGTGGCGCCGGTGTCGCCCATGAAGATTTTGGCGGGGTTCAGGTTGTAGGGCAGAAAGCCCACGCAGGCCCCCAGCAGGATCGCCAGCAGCAGCGCCTCGCTGAACTGTCCCAGGGACAGGGCGATCACCGCCATGCTCAGACAGCTGATGGAGCAGACGCCGACGCTCAGCCCGTCAAGGCCGTCGATGAAGTTCACCGCGTTGGTGATTGCCACGATCCAGAGGACGGTGACGGGGACGGACAGCACGCCAAGAGCTATGTAAGGCTCGCCCACGGGCAGGGGATTTGTGATGTAGCTGATGACGACCCCCTGGGATACCGGAATGATGGCGGCCAATATCTGCACCACAAGCTTCAGCTTGGCGCTCAGGTCGTATTTGTCGTCCGCCATGCCCAGAAGCACGATCAGGGTTCCGCCCACAAGCAGCCCCATGAGCTGCCGGGATATCCCGGCCATGGTCACTGTCACCAGCAGGAAGGCGGCATAGATGGCCAGCCCGCCGATGGTGGGAATGGGCCTGGAGTGCATCCTCCGGGCATCCTTGGGGATGTCCACGAATCCGAAGCGTATGGAAAAATGCCGGACCAACGGCGTAAGCACAAAGGCGATCACCGAGGCGGCCAGGACCGCGATCAGCACAGTCCATATCTGCTGATGCGTTGCCATGAGATCATCCTTTCCTACCGGGCCACGAAGCCTACCTTCTTATAGACCTTACGCAGCGTTTTGTTGGCAATGTATTCGGCCTTTTCCGCGCCGGAGTGGTAGACGCTCTCCAGATAGCCCTTGTCCTTGAGGATACGCTGGGCCTCGTCCCGGATGGGCGCGGTGACGGCCAGGACGGCCTCGCCCACGGCGGGCTTGAACTCGCCGTAGCCCTTTCCCTCGAACTCCCGCTGGATCTCCTCGTAGGTCTTGCCGGTGCAGGCGGAGTAGATCTCCATCAGGTTGGAGATGCCGGGCTTGTTCTCCCGGTCAAAGCGCACGCAGGTGTCGCTGTCGGTGACGGCGCGCTTGAATTTACGCATCACGGTGTCGTTGTCGTCCTTGAGGAACACGCAGCCCTCCGGGGCGGATTTGCTCATTTTGGAGTCCGGCGCGCTGAGACTCATGACGCGGGCGCCGGCCTTGGGGATATACGGCTCCGGGACCTTGAACACGTCGCCGTAGATGTTGTTGAACCGCTGGGCGATATCCCGCGTCAGCTCCACATGCTGCTTCTGGTCCTCGCCCACGGGGACATAATCTGGCTGGTAGAGCAGAATGTCCGCCGCCATGAGGCAGGGATAGGTGAACAGCCCACCGTTGATGTTTTCGGAGTTTTTGGCGCACTTATCCTTAAACTGGGTCATGCGGCTGAGCTCTCCGAACATGGTGTAGCAGTTGAGGACCCAGCCCAGCTCTGCGTGCTGATGGACGTGGGACTGGATAAACAGGGTGTTCTCCTGGGGATCCAGACCGCAGGCGATATACTCGGCGAGCTGCTCCAGGGTGTGCCGCCGCAGGTCTGCGGGATTCTGCCGGACGGTGATGGTGTGCATATCCGCCATAAAATAGTAACATTCAAACTCCCTGGCCAGGGCAGCCCAGTTCTTGATGGCCCCCAGATAGTTGCCCAGATGCAGATCGCCGCTGGGCTGGATACCGGAGAGAAGCGTTTTTTTAGGTGTGTCCATGATAATACCTTCTATCTGAATTTTAGTAACGTGTTGTAACCCAATACATACAATCCTCTGTATTCTAGCACAGAAGGACCTTTTTTGCAATTCATAATTGGGAAAATAATTAGAAAGTCCGGTCCGGAGGAGGTTTTCTCTTGACATCCGGCCGGGAGAAAATATAATAGTTCTATGGAATTTATACCTGGAGGAAAGAAATATGAGCTATTTTGAGGAAATGGAAGCCCGCATCCCCAAGGGCAACGTCCGCACCCGCTTCGCGCCCAGCCCCACGGGGCATATGCACGTCGGAAACCTGCGGACGGCGCTTTACACATATCTTATCACGCGCCACGCCGGCGGCGCCTTCATCCTGCGTATCGAGGACACGGACCAGAAGCGCAAGGTGGAGGACGCTGTGGCGGTCATCAAGCGGACCCTGGCGGGCTGCGGCCTCAGCTATGACGAGGGGCCGGATGTCGGCGGTCCGGTGGGTCCCTATGTCCAGTCGGAGCGCCGGGAGCTGTACCGGAGGTACGCGGAGCTTCTGGTGGAAAAGGGCGCGGCCTACCGCTGCTTCTGCACGGAGGAGCGGCTGGCGGAGCTGCATCAGACGGACCCCAACGCCAAATACGACCGCCACTGTCTGGCCCTTTCCCCGGAGGAGGTCCAGGCCAGACTGGACGCGGGAGAGCCGTATGTGATTCGCCAGAGGATTCCAGAGGGGACCACCACCTTCCACGACGCGGTATACGGCGACATCACCGTGGACAACAGCGAGCTGGAGGATCAGATCCTGCTGAAATCCGACGGCCTGCCCACCTACAACTTCGCCAACGTGGTGGACGACCACCTGATGGGGATCACCCATGTGGTCCGCGGCAGCGAATATCTGTCCTCGGCGCCCAAATATAATCTGCTCTATGAAGCCTTCGGCTGGGAAATCCCCGTCTATGTCCACTGTGCCAGCGTGATGATTACCGACCCGGAAACGGGAGCCGTCCGCAAGATGTCCAAACGCCATGGGGACCCCTCCTATGAGGACCTGCTTGCCATGGGCTATCTGCCGGAGGCGGTGTGCAACTATGTGGCGCTGTTGGGCTGGAGCCCCAGGGGGGAGCTGTCGGAGCAGGAATTTTTCACCATGGAGGAGCTGATCGCCGCCTTTGATCTGGAGGGCCTGTCCAAGTCCCCCTCGGCCTTTGATATGGAGAAGCTCAACTACTTTAACAGCGCATATTTGAAGGCGCTCTCCCCGGAGGAGTTCGCCGCCAAAGCCATGCCCTGGATCGACCGGGCCATCTCCGCGCCCAATGTGGATAAGTCGCTGCTCCCGCCTCTGCTCCAGACCCGGCTGGACCGGCTGGACCAGATCCCGGCCATGGTGGACTTCTTTGAGGCGCTGCCGGAATACGACGCGGCCCTCTACACCAATAAGAAGAACAAGCTCACCGGGGAAAGCTCCAAAGCGCTGCTGGAAAAGGAGCGCGATATGCTCGCCGCTCTGCCGGAGTGGACCTACGAGGCCATCCACGACGGCCTGTACGCTCTGGCGGAGGCGGAGGGCGTCAAAATCGGCAAGGTCATGTGGCCTCTACGCATCGCTTCGGCGGGCAAGGCCGTGACCCCCGGCGGTGCCATCGAGATCGCCCAGGCCCTGGGCCGGGAGGAAACTCTGCGCCGGGTGGAGCTGGGACTTCAGAAGCTGTGACCCTGGGCGTTTCCCAATAGGCTGGGAAACGCCCTTTTTCAAAAAAGATCGGATCCCGCGCAATATCCGTGAAAAAACCGCGTCCTATCCAGTGAAGGACTTTGAAAGCGAGGTAAGCTTTATGGAAGATGAAGAGATCTACGACCTGTATTGGGCGAGAAACGAGGACGCCATCGCCAGGACCCACGAGAAATACGGTTCCTGGTGCCGGGGCATCGCCATCCGCATCCTGGAAATCCGCGAGGAGGCGGAGGAGTGCGTCAACGATACCTACCTCCAGGTTTGGAACAACATCCCGCCGCAGCGGCCCAACGTCTTTCGGGCCTGGCTGGGGCGCATCACACGGAATCTGGCCCTGACCCGCTACCGCAAAACCCATGCGGTACGGCGGGGCGGCGGCCAGACGGACCTGGCGCTGGAGGAGCTGCGGGAGTGCGTTTCCGGCCGGGCGATGGAGTCGGACCTGGACGACCGGGAGATCGCCGCAGTCATCAACCGGTTTCTGGCGTCGCTGCCGGAGGAGCAGCGGAACGTCTTTATGCGCCGCTACTGGCATATGGCCTCCATCCGGGACATCGCCCGGATCTATGGCATGAGCGAGAGCCGGATCACGTCCATGCTGCACAGGCAGCGCAAAAGCCTCAGGGCCATGCTGGAGAAGGAGGGAATCGCGGTATGACGGATTTTGATTTGCTGCGGCTCATCGGCGAGGCGGAGGACCGTTACATCATGGACTCCCGGAAAAAGCCCAGAAAGCGCCGGACGCCCTGGCGGAGCTATGCTCTGGCTGCCTGCGCGGTCCTGGCGGTGCTGCTGGGCGGCGCGGGCATATGGCGCTATGTGGCTATGCAGCCGGGCAGCACGGAGGGCTCCTCCGCGGCGGAGGAAACGCTGCTGGAGACACAGGCCGATGGCTCAGAGACCTTGGAGGAGGCCCCGGCTGCGGCGGAGCCCGGCACGGCAGGGACGGAGGTCCCAGAGGCGGGGACGGACTATGACGTGACCCTGCTGGCTGGGGCGGAATATCCCGAAGCCATCGGCCTGGAGGACTTTGAGGCCGCCAGCGAGCGCTGGACCGAGAACCAGACCACGGAGGAGACAAAAAGCGCCCTGAACGCCTTTGCCTACAGCACGGCGTCGAAGCTGCTTCAGGGAAGCGGGGAGAGCGGCTGCTATTCCCCTCTGAGCCTCTATCAGGCGCTGGCCATCCTGACCAGCGGCGCCCAGGGGCAGACCAGGGAGGAGCTTCTCAGTCTGCTGGGAATGCAGGACGCGGAGACGCTGGCGGAGGAATCCGGCAGGCTATACCGGGGGAACTACCGGGAAAACGAGGCCGAGACGCTGAAAATCGCCAATTCCCTGTGGCTGGACGAGACAGGCAGCGACGGCACGCCCATCTCCTATAATCAGGACTGGGTGCTGTCGGCGGCGGCCAACTACTATGCCTCGGTATACGAGGCGGAGTTTGATAACGAGGACACTGCCCTGGCCCTGGGCCAGTGGATTGCGGATAATACCGGCGGACTGCTCCATCCGGACCCGGAGACGCTGGACTTCGAGGATGATACCGTCATGGCCATTGTCAACACGGTGTGGTATGAGGCCGGCTGGATCGACACCTTCTCCCAGGACGAGAACACCACGGAGGACTTCACCACCGGAGACGGAGAGACCGTCTCTTGGGAGTTCATGCACCGGGCGGAGGAATCCGGCCGCTATGTCAAGGGGGAGAATTACACCAAGTCCTATCTGAGCCTGACCACGGGACGCATGATTATCGTGCTGCCGGACGAGGGCGTGGACGTGGACGACCTGCTTGGCGAGGAGGCCCTCTGGGAGTGCTTTGAAAACGGCGACTATCAGTACGCGGATGTCCGGTGGAGCGTGCCGAAATTCACCACCGACGCCACCTATGACCTGACGGAGATGCTGATCTCCCTGGGCGTTGTCTCGGCCTTTGACGAGGATTCGGCGGATTTCTCCCTGATTTCCGATACGCCCCTGGTGGTGTCTCAGGTCCAGCAGGGGACCCACATCGCCATCGACGAGGAGGGCGTGGAGGCGGCGGCCTACACCCAGATTGCCTTGGCGGAGGCGGCAGACCTGGAGCCGGAGGACCTGGAGATCATCGAAATGAATCTGAACCGGCCGTTTATCTATCTAATCACCGCCAACGACGGCTCCACGCTGTTTCTCGGCGTGGTACGCAATCCGGAGGGCTGACCCGCTGGAGCTCCCGGCGCGTCCTGTCGGCTCCAAAAGAATGGAAATAAATATATTATTCATATTGACAAAGTATGAGATGGGTGCTATAATGCTTTCATACCAAATAAGTAGGAAATAAAACCATGTGCATCGGGAAAGGAGCATAAGTATGCCTATTTATCATTCTGTCACAGAGCTGATCGGCAAGACCCCGCTGGTGGAGCTGACCGGATATGAAAAGGCTCACGGCGTCCAGGCGGAGCTTGTGGCCAAGGTGGAGCTGTTCAACCCCGCCGGGTCTGTCAAGGACCGCATCGCCGCTGCCATGCTGGAGGACGCGGAGGAAAAGGGCCTCATCAACAAGGACACGGTAATCATCGAGCCGACCTCCGGCAATACGGGCGTGGCGCTGGCAGCCTTTGCCGCCGCCAGGGGATACCGTATCATCATCACCATGCCGGAGACCATGAGCGTGGAGCGCCGCCGGCTCATGGCGGCCTATGGCGCGGAGCTGGTGCTGACGCCCGGCCCCAAGATGGTGGACGCCATCGCCAAGGCCAATGAGCTGGCCAAGGAGATCCCCAACAGCTTTATCCCCGGACAGTTTACCAATCCCGCCAATCCGAAAAAGCACTACGACACCACCGGACCGGAGATCTGGGAGGACGCCGAGGGCAAGGTGGACATCTTCATCGCCGGAATCGGCACCGGCGGCACCCTGTCCGGCGCGGGGAAATATCTGCGGGAGAAAAATCCTCAAATCCAGATCATTGGCATCGAGCCGACCGACTCCCCGGTGCTGACCCAGGGCCATCCCGGCGTCCACAAGATTCAGGGCATTGGCGCGGGCTTCGTCCCGGACACCCTGGATACCAAGATCTACGACGAGGTGATCGCCGTGACCAACGAGGACGCCTTCGCCACGGGGCGGGAGGTGGCGCGGACCGACGGCCTGCTGGTGGGTATTTCCTCCGGCGCGGCCATCTGGACCGCGACCCAGGTGGCGCAGCGCCCGGAGAACAAGGGCAAGCGCATCGTGGTGATCCTGCCGGATACCGGAGAGCGTTATCTGTCCACGGCGCTGTTTGCCGAATAGTCTGACCATACGGCCATTGACACCCGATTCTTATGAAAACGGGTGTCAATGGCTTTTTCTGCCCTTTCCTGTGTAAATTTTATGCACAGAACCATACAAAGCGCATTGTGTTCTCAGACGGATTGTGATAAAATATAATCAGATTATTTCTGTGGAGGTGTCCAGTTATGAAACGATGGCGCAAAGCGTCGGTGCTGCTGGCTTTGGCGCTGCTGCTTTCCCTTACGGCCTGCGGAGGCGCCCAGACCGCCTATGACAGAACCGCCGCGTCCGACAGCACCGACGGCGTGACCATCGCCTACTCGGCGGTGGCCAATGCGGACGCCGCGCCCTGGGCGGGCGTGCTCTGGGACGCGCTGGAGGCGGAGTGCGAGGAGCAGGGCTGGGAGCTGAACGCCCTGTCCGCCGGCGGCGTTCCCGCCAATCAGAGCAAGCAGATCGACGAGCTGTTGGAAACGGACCCGGACTACTTTATCATTTTTGCCGGCGATGTGCAGATGGCGGATGAATGGGTCCAAAAGATCCATAATGCCGGCGTTCCGGTCATCATGGCGGGGATCGACGCCAGCGCGGACGTGCAGGATTGTGTGTCCGCCTATGTGGGCTCTGACCAGGAGGCTCTGGCGGCCCAGCTTGCCATCGACATGATCCGGCGGGGCGGCACGTCGGCCGGGCTGAATGTGGTGTGCATTTCCGGCTTTGAGTGCCAGCAGGACTACATCCTGCGGGAGCAGGGCTTTGAAAAGACCTTGAGCTATTTCTCAAACTACACGCTGTTGGCCACGGAGTACGCCGGAGCCAGCCGCTCGGAGGCCAAGTCCATTATGGACAGCTACTTCTCCAAGTACGGGAATGACATCGACGTTGTCATGTGCTACGACGATGAATTTGCCATGGGCGCGCTGGAATCCATCGAGGAAGCCGGCAGGACCGGTCAGATCCAGGTGTATTCCATCACCGGCAGCAACGAGATCATCCGCGCCGTGGAGGACGGCCTTGTGACCGAGGTGGCGCGGAACAGCGCGGCGGAGATCGCTCACGGCTGCGCCGACGTGATCTCCGGTCTGGAGGAGGGCGTCATCCCCAACCACTATACCTATACCACCCGCACATATGTCACCGCTGAAAACGCCGGCGATTACAGCGGGAAGGGCGAATATTGAGCATAGGGGGTGCTGAAATGAAGAAACAGAAAAAAGCGGTGGATGCCAAGCACAGCGCCAATTCCAACTTCGGCGCCTGGGGCTGGTGGATCATCATCTATACCGCCATTCTGATGTTCCTGGCCAACGGCTGTCAGACCGACGGCCTGAATCTGCTGGTGTCGAAGTTCTCCTATGTCAATGGATGGGATTCCAATACCGTTCTGGCCATGTCCACGCCCGCAGGATATGTGGCGCTGGCCGTGGGCGTGCCTCTGGGCTGGCTCATCATGAAGAAGGGCGCGCGCAAGGTCCTGGTCGCCATGCTGGTGCTCGGCGGTCTGGCCTATGCGGCCATGGGCAACAGCACCAATATTGTGGTCTACTTTACATTCCAGTGCATCATGTGTACCTGCGCCAACTGCTTCTCCGTCCATGCCTCCAATACCCTGGTGGCAAACTGGTTCCCCAAGAAGAAGGGGCTGGCCCTTGGCTGGGCCACCATGGGCATGAACGCCTCCTCGGCGCTGTACACCATCATTCTCTCCGGTCTGTTCTCCCGGTTCACCCTGGCAATCTCCCTGGATATTCTGGGCGCGGTCACGGTACTGATGGGTATCGTCACCCTGTTCTGCATCCGGGATACTCCGGAGGAGGTGGGCCGCACGCCGGATAATGAGCCGCTGAGTCAGGAGCAGATCGCGGCCAACAACGCCGAGCACGAGGGCTATGTCTCTCCCTGGACCTTCGGAAAGCTCCTCCGGGACAAGGACACCTGGATGTGCGGGCTGTGCTACGGCTGCTTCATGCTGGTGACGGTGGGGATTATGTCCCAGCTTGTCAGCCGCATCATGGAAATGGGCTTCTCCCAGAGCTACGCCATCTCCTGTGTTTCCGTCTGCGCGGTGATCGGCCTGGTGGGTTCCTACGCCTGGGGCGTGCTGGACCAGAAGATGGGGACCAAGTGGTCCACCACCTTCTTCGGCGTGTGGTACGCGGCGGGCATCCTCTTTAACGTGCTGGCGTCCCTGCTGGTGACGACCCACCGGCCCCTGGCCCTATGCTTCATGTACCTGTCCATTTTCATCATCGGCGTGTCCATCGGCGGCACCGCGAATTTCGCGCCGTCCATGACCACCAACATCTTTGGCCGCCGGGATTTCCCCCTGGCGTTCACCGTGGTGAACACCATCTACAATGTGATGCGCTGTACCTCCTACGCGGTCCTGGCGGCGGTCCTGGCGCTGACCGGGTCCTATACCGCAGCCTATGTGGTGTTTATCTTCATCTCCATGCTCGGCTCTGTGATCGCGTGGAATATTGACGATACGGAAAAATCCCAGCGGCAGATCACGGAAGGCAAAAAGTGACCGCCGGACGGACGCTGCGGACTGCCTCGTCCTCTACAAACGGCACAAATTGACCTGTGCATTTTTGTGCCAAAGAGGATTGACGCCGAGTGTCTCATATGATACAATTATTTTGGAATGGTTCTGCGGACAAAGCATCGCTGCGTCCAAAGACCTGATTTATCACTGCATGACTCTGACAGCAAGGAAACACCGAGCGGGAATAGTCAAAACAAGGATATTTTGACTTCTCCGCGCCGCTGCGGAGAAGTCATTTTATTGTGAGGGATGGTTTATGCTGAAAATCGCGGTCTACGGCAAGGGCGGCATCGGCAAGTCCACAGTGACCAGCAACCTGGCGGCGGCCTTCGCCGTCCTGGGCAAGCGGGTGGTCCAGATCGGCTGTGACCCCAAGGCGGATTCCACCATCAACCTGCTTGGCGGCCAGCCGCTGCTGCCGGTGATGAGCTTTATGCGGGAGAAGGACCGGGACCCGGAGACGCTGGAGGAGATCTCACGGGTGGGATACGGCGGCGTCCTGTGCATCGAAACGGGCGGCCCAACGCCGGGCCTGGGCTGTGCCGGCCGGGGCATCATCGCTACCTTCCAGCTATTGGAGGACCTGAGGCTCTTTGAGACCTGGAAGCCGGATGTGGTGCTCTACGACGTGCTGGGAGATGTGGTCTGCGGAGGCTTCGCGGCTCCCATCCGGGAGGGCTACGCGGAGAAGGTGCTCATCGTCACCTCCGGGGAAAAAATGGCTCTGTACGCGGCCAACAACATCAGCTCCGCCGTGAGAAACTTCGAGGACCGCAGCTATGCCAAGGTGTTCGGCATTGTGCTCAACCATCGGAACGTGGACCGGGAGGAGGAAAAGGTCCGGGCCTTCGCGGAAAAGGCGGGACTTCCCATCGTGGGGGAGATACCCCGCAGCAACGAGATCGGCCGCTTTGAGGACCTGGGCATGACCATTGTGGAGGGGAACCCGGATTCCCCTGTGAGCCGGAGGTTTTTCGCTCTGGCGGAATTACTGATGAGAGACGGGGAGGCGCTATGAACTCCATTTGCTATACGGTCCGGGAGCTGTGGGAGCGGGGAAGGGACAACATTCCCGAGGAAATGCAGAGCAGCACCCACCTGATCTACAGCTCGCCGGCGACACTGGCCTTTAACTCCCCCGGCGCGGAGGGCTTCGGCGTCAAGCGGGCGGGGCTGGCCATTCCGGGTTCGGTGATGCTGCTGGTGGCTCCCGGCTGCTGTGGAAGAAACACCTCGCTTATCAGCGGAATGCCCCAGTATCACCGGCGGTTTTTCTACCTTATCATGGACGAGACGGACGTGGTCACAGGGCGGCATCTGAAGAAGATACCCCAGGCGGTACAGGAGGTCGTGGACAGTCTGGAGCAAAAGCCCTCCGTGGTGATGATCTGCATCACCTGCGTGGACGCCCTGCTTGGGACGGATATGGAGCGGGTCTGCCGCCGTGCGGAGGAGCAGGTGGGGATACCCGTGCGGCCCTGCTATATGTACGCCCTGACCAGGGAGGGACGAAAGCCGCCCATGGTCCATGTGCGGCAGTCCCTGTATTCCCTGCTGGAGCCGAGGAAGAAGAAGGGCTCCTCCGTGAATATCCTGGGCTTTTTCGCGCCCCTGGAGGAGGACTGCGAGCTCTATGCGCTGCTCCGGAGCATCGGCGTCCGGGCCATCCGGGAGATTTCCCGGTGCCGGGATTACGGGGAGTTTCAGCAGATGGCCGAGGCCAACTTCAACCTCGTGCTCAACCCGGAGGCCCGATTTGCCGCCAGGGACTTCGAGGAGCGTCTGGGGGTTCCCTCCATCGAACTGAGGCGGCTGTATCAAATCGACAAGCTGCACTCCCAGTACCAGGCCCTTGGGGCCGCCCTGGGCGCACAGCTTCAGGACGAGGACTTTTATCAGGAGGCGGCACAGAGCATCGAGGTTTTCCGGAATACCTATGGAGATCTGACCTTCGCCGTTGGCGAGTGTATGAACGGCGACCCCTTGGAGCTGAGCCTGGCCCTGATCCGCTACGGGTTCCGGGTGTCCGAGATATACGGGACCCTTTCGGACGAGAACTTTTCCTACCTCCGGCGTCTGGCGGAGCTCAGTCCGGAGACAAGGGTGTTTTCCAATATGGAGCCGACCATGCTCTACTACGACAGCAGCCGGGCCCACGCGGATGTGACCATCGGCAAGGACGCGGGCTACTACCATCCGGACTGTCCCAATCTTCCCTGGAATCAGGACGTGCAGCCCTTTGGCTACGCGGGACTTCGGGGACTGTTTGCGGCGCTGGACGCGCTTCTGAAGGGAGGAACGGCGGAATGAAGGGTCTTAGAAAGTATCTGACGCCCTTTGCGCCGGACCAGTCCGGGGCCGTGTCCGTGCTCTATGAGCTGGGCGGTATTCTGGTGATCTGCGACGCGGGCGGCTGCACCGGCAACATCTGCGGCTTTGACGAGCCCAGATGGTTTACCCGCCGCAGCGCGGTGTTCAGCGCGGGTCTGAGGGATATGGACGCGATTTTGGGCCGGGATGAGCGGCTGGTGGCGAAGCTCCACGCTACGGCGGAGAAAATTCACGCGGAGTTCGCGGCCATCATCGGCACGCCGGTGCCGTCTGTGGTGGGGACCGACTACCGGGCCCTGCGGCGCATGGCGGAAAAGCAGCTCCCGGTGCTGACCGTGGACACCACCGGCATGGACCTATATGATGTGGGACAGGAAAAGGCATATCTGGAGCTGATGCGCCGCTTCGCGGTGGAGCAGATGCCCGTGGAACGGCGCCGGCTGGGCGTTCTGGGCGCGACGCCGCTGGATCTGAGCGACATTCATGCGGGGCAGCGGCTCCGGGAGGTACTTATCGCCCAGGGCTGGAGCCGGGTGGATGTGTACGGGATGGATGCGGATCTGAGCGCGGTCCGAAGCGCCTCGGCGGCGCAGCAGAATCTGGTGGTTTCTCCCTCCGGGCGGAAGGCGGCGGCGTATCTGGAGGAAACCTTCGGGACGCCGTACACCGTCCTTGACCCGCTGGCGGTGATGCAGCCGGCCCAGGTCCCGGCGGGACGCCGCGCTCTGGTCATCCACCAGCAGGTCCGGGCCAACGGCATCCGGGAGCGGCTGCTGGAGGCGGGATATGACACGGTCCACGCGGCCACCTGGTTCCTTAAGCTCCCGGAGCTTTCCCAGAAGGGGGACCTCCGCCTGACGGAGGAGGACCAGCTTCAGGACCTTGTCGCCCAGGGGCGCTATGACCTGATCGTGGGGGACCTCTGCCTCCGGGAGGCCCTGCCGGACTACCATGGCGCGTGGATGGATGCGCCGCATTTCGCTGTGTCGGGAAGGCTGATACCATGAACGAGGTGACAAAACGAATTCGTGTCTACGGCATTGTACAGGGGGTTGGCTTTCGCCCCACGGTGTCCCGCCACGCCTTAGCGGCGGGCATACGCGGTACCGTATGCAACAAGGGCCCCTATGTGGAGATATTCGCCCAGGGGACGGAGGGGCAGGTCGGCGCTTTTCTGGATGCGCTGGAGCATCGCCCGCCGCGTCGGGCCGCAATTCTGAAGCTGGATGTCAAGCCGGTGGAGGACCCGGAGCCCTATACGGAGTTCGCGATCATCGAGAGTGAACGGACCAAGGGCGAGATCTTTGTCTCCCCGGACATCGCCATCTGCGAGGACTGTAAGCGGGAGCTGTACGACCCCAGGGACCGGCGGTATCTGCATCCCTTCATCAACTGCACCTGCTGCGGGCCGCGGCTCACGATCCTGGACGCGCTGCCCTACGACCGGGAGCGCACCAGCATGAAGGAGTTTCCCATGTGTCCCCGGTGCGCGTCGGAATACTATAGTCCTCAGACCCGACGCTATGACGCGCAGCCCGTGTGCTGCAACGACTGCGGGCCGGAGGTCTATCTGCTGGACCGGCCGGAGCGCGGCCCGGAGGCCATCACTGCGGCCCGGCGCATTGTCGCCGCGGGCGGCATTGTGGCGGTCAAGGGCATCGGCGGCTTTCATCTTTGCTGCGACGCCACCAACGAGGCGGCGGTCCGTCTGCTGCGGACCCGGAAGAACCGGCCCAGGAAGCCCTTTGCGGTGATGCTGCGGGATATGGACGCGGTGCGGCGGGAATGTCGGGTGGAGCCGTATCAGGAGGAGGTGCTGACGGGCCATCAGAAGCCCATCGTGCTTCTGCGGCGGTCAAGCGGCGGGACCATCGCGCCCTCTGTGGCCCCGGACAACCCGAAAATCGGCGTGATGCTGCCCTATGCCCCGGTCCAGCTTCTGCTGTTTGACTATGACGACGAGGTCAAAATGCCGGACTGTCTCGTGATGACCAGCGGAAACGTGTCCGGCGCGCCCATCTGCCGGGAGGACGGGGACGCGAGGCAGGAGCTGGGAAACCTTTGTGACGCCGTTTTGTCCCACAACCGGAAAATCCGCATCCGGGCGGATGATTCCGTGATGGACTTTTACCGGGAGAAGCCCTATATGATCCGGCGGTCCAGAGGCTACGCGCCGCTGCCCATGATCGTGTCCGGCCGCTGGCGGGGACAGGTGCTGGGGATCGGCGGCGAGCTGAAAAACACCTTTTGCATCGGCTCCGGCGAGCTGTTCTATCCATCGCCCTATGTGGGAGATCTGGGGGATCTGAGGACCGTGAAGGCTCTGGAGGAGACTGTGGACCGGTTCCGGACACTTCTGGAGGTGGAGCCACAGCTGGTCTCCTGTGACCTGCATCCCCGGTACAACTCCACGCTGGTGGCGGAGAGCCTGGGAATCCCGGTGATGAAGGTCCAGCACCACTACGCCCATGTGCTGTCCTGTATGGCGGAGAACGACTGGCGGGATCAGGTGATCGGCGTGTCCCTGGACGGGACGGGCTATGGCACCGACGGGACCATCTGGGGCGGCGAGCTATTGCTGTCGGATCTGCACGGATTTCAGCGTATCGGCAGCATAGCGCCCTTTTCCCAGGTGGGTGGGGACCTGTCCGCCAAGGAGGGCTGGCGCGTTGCCGTGGCCCTGATCTATGAGCTGACAGAGAACCGCCGGGAGACGCTGGAGGCGGCGGAGCGGCTGGGCCTTTGCCGGGAGGAACAGGCATCCGTGCTTATGAATATGGCGGACCGGGGCCTCAACACGGTCCGCTCCACCAGCGCCGGACGGCTCTTTGACGGGGTCAGCGCCATACTTGGTATCCGCACCGCCTCCACCTTTGAGGGCGAGGCATCCACGGCGCTGCAGTTTGCGGCGGAGAGCTTTCTGGAGACAGGCGAGGCCACGATGCAGGCGGAGCTTTCGCCTCTGGCGGAAAACGCGGGGGAGATGATTCGCCTGAACACCCTCGGCCTGGTGCGAAATATTCTGGAGGCTCGGCTCCGGGGCGCGGAGAGCGGCGCACTGGCGGCGTATTTTCATCAGGCGCTGGCGGACGAAATCGTTTTCGCCTGCCGGGAGGCCCGCGAGCGCACCGGCTGCAACACCGTGGCCCTGACGGGCGGCTGCTATCAGAACCTTCTGCTGCTCCGTCTGACAGCGGAACCTTTGGAGCGTCTGGGCTTTCGGGTGCTGACCCACAGCCTGGTGCCGCCCAACGACGGCGGGCTTGCCTTGGGACAGGCATTGGCGGCCATGGCAGCGCTGGAGGAGAGAGATCGCGCCTTGTGAATGATAGGGCGAAGCCGTCAGACTTCGGAAACAGTATAAAACAGGAGGAATCAATATGTGTGTAGGATTATCGGCAAAGGTGGTCAAAATCTCTGAGGGGACTGCGGTAGTGGACGCCATGGGGGCCAAGCGCCAGGTGTCGGTGGAGCTGCTGGAGGACCTGGAGCCTGGAGATTATGTGATGGTCCACGCGGGCGTCGCGATTGCGAAGATCACCGACGAGGACGACGCGGAGACGGACCAGATCCTGGAGGAGCTGCTATAATGGCGGGGACTGCAAAGGAGATCATCACAGGATACCGGGGTCCCGGTCTCCGGATCATGGAGGTCTGCGGTACGCACACCCATGAGATTTTCCGGCTGGGCATCCGCAGGCTCCTGCCGGAGCAGGTGGAGCTGATTTCGGGACCGGGATGTCCCGTCTGCGTGACCCAGGTGGGCTTCATCGACGAGGCGGTTTTCCTGGCTCTGCAGAGACAGGTCACGGTCTGCACCTTTGGGGATCTGGTCCGGGTACCCGGTACCTCCTCCAGTCTGGCCGAGGCCAGGGCCGCAGGCGGCCATGTCCAGGTGGTCTATTCCCCGCTGGACGCGGTTACCTATGCCAGGGAGCATCCGAAGGAGCGCGTGGCGTTCCTGTCCGTGGGCTTTGAGACCACCACGCCCGCCTGCTGTCTGGCGGTGAAGCAGGCCAGGGAGCAGGGAATTGAAAATTTTTCCCTGCTTACCGCCAACAAGACCATGCCCATGGCCTACCAGGCCCTGAAGGGCAGCGCGGATGTGTTTCTGTATCCGGGCCATGTCCACGCCATCACGGGAACCGGGCTGTGCCGGGAGCTGGTCCGGCAGGGCGTCAGCGGCGTGGTGGCGGGCTTTACGGCCAAGGAGCTGATGACGGCGCTGGCGGTGGCCATTCAGAAGTCCCAGGAGGGCGCGCCCTTCTTTGTCAACGCCTATCCCAGAGTGGTCACGGAGAATGGCAGCGCCGAGGCCCAGCGGCTGATGGCGGCGCTGATGGAGCCCTGCGACGCGGAATGGCGGGGTCTTGGGGTGATCCCCGGGTCCGGGCTGCGGCTCCGGGCGGAGTATGCGGACATGGACGCCAGGAAGAAATACCATGTGCCGGAGATACAGGGCCGGGGCAATCCCGCCTGTCGCTGCGGCGAGGTGCTCCAGGGGAAGTGCCGCTCCACGGACTGTCCCCTGTTCGGAAAGGTCTGCACGCCCACCCATCCGGTGGGGGCCTGTATGGTCTCCAGCGAGGGCGCGTGCTCGGCCTATTACCAGTACGGTATGGAATGAAACTGACAGAATCGAGGGAATCCTATGAAAGAAACAGTCACTCTGGCCCATGGTGCCGGCGGAAAGCAAACCTCTGAGCTGATCGACAGGGTTTTCAAGGCGTACTTTGCCAATCCAAGCCTCACGGCGGACGATGCGGCGGTACTGGACGCGCCCAGGGGCAAAATCGCCATGACCACCGACGGCTTTATCGTCTCCCCGGCCTTTTTCCCCGGCGGCAATATCGGAAAGCTGTCCATCTGCGGCACCGTCAACGATTTGGCCTGCATGGGCGCAAGACCCCTGTACCTGAGCTGCGCCTTCGTCATTGAGGAGGGCTATCCCATGGAGAAGCTGAAGAACATCGCGTCGTCCATGGCGAGGACCGCCAGGGAGGTCGGGGTACAGATCGTCTCCGGCGATACCAAGGTGGCGGGAAAGGGCCAGGTGGACGGGGTGTTCATCACCACCACAGGCGTGGGAGAGCTGCTTGACGGCGTGGAGACCTCCGGAGCCAAGGCCGCGCCGGGAGACGCCGTCCTTGTCACGGGAGACATCGGGCGGCACGGCTGTACGATCCTGCTGGCGCGGGACAGCTTCGGAATCGAAGCGGACGTCACCAGCGATTGCGCGCCCCTTTGGACGCCTGTGGAGGCCATGCTGAAGGAGACGCGGGAGGTCCATGTGATCCGGGACGCCACACGCGGCGGCGTGGGTACGGTGCTGTACGAAATCGCGGCCCAGAGCGGCGTGGGTGTCCGGCTGGACGCCGCCGCCATACCGGTGGCCCCGGAGGTCCGGGGCGTGTGCGGGATGCTGGGGCTGGAGCCGCTGTATCTGGCCTGCGAGGGCCGTCTGGTCATTATCGCGCCCAAGGCAGCTGCGCCGAGGATCGTGGAGCTTCTTTCCCGGCAGGTATACACCCAGGGAGCCACCATCATTGGCGAGATCACGGCGGAGCAGCCGGGACGGGTGGTCATGACCACGGAGATCGGCGCGCAGACCCTTTTGCCCCAGCCCGGCGGCGAGCTGCTGCCCAGGATCTGCTGACGCAGCATGACAAGGGAGGATCAGACCATGAATACACGAGTTGCGGTCATCGCCATCATCGTGGAGCAGGGGAGCAGCACCCAGGAGCTCAACCGTCTCCTCCATGACGCGGGCCCCTATATCATCGGCCGGATGGGGATACCCTATCGGCAGCGGGGCATCAATATCATCAGCGTGGCCATCGACGCGCCCCAGAACGTCATCAGCGCCCTGTCCGGGGCCATCGGGCGGCTTCCGGGGGTCAGCACCAGGACGGCCTATTCCGGCGTTGTCACCGAGGTGGACGTATGATGAAGCTGGCGGTCTACGGCAAGGGCGGCATCGGAAAATCCACCACCATTTCCAATGTGGCGGCGGCGCTGGCACAGAGGGGCATGACGGTCATGCAGATCGGCTGCGACCCCAAGGCGGATTCCACCATGCTGCTGCGCCATGGGGAGGAGGTCCCCACAGTGCTGGACCTGGTTCGGACGCGCCGGGACGGATTTGCGCTGGAGGATATGGTGAAGGTCGGCTTTGAAAATGTGCTGTGTGTGGAGGCCGGAGGCCCCACGCCGGGACAGGGCTGCGCCGGACGGGGCATTATTGCGGCGCTGGAAAAGCTGGAGGCCAAGGGCGCCTATGAGGTCTACCGGCCCGATGTGGTGCTCTACGACGTGCTGGGCGATGTGGTCTGCGGCGGCTTTACCATGCCCATGCGCCGGGGGTATGCGGACCGGGTGTTCATCCTGACCTCCGGGGAGAACATGGCCATCCATGCCGCGGCCAATATTGCCACGGCGGTGGAGCGGTTTCAGGGGAGAGGCTACGCCGCCCTGGGCGGATTTATCGTCAACAGCCGGAATGTCAAGAATGAGGCGGAAAAGACCCGGGAGCTGGCGGAGGATTTTCACAGTGAGATCATCGGCGTGCTGCCCCAGAGCGCCCTGGTCCAGGAGGCGGAGGCCATGGGTCAGACGGTGCTGGAGGCCTATCCCGACAGCGCCATGGCGGACGCCTACCGGGCTCTGGCGGACCGGATGCTGGCAAAATGCGGGGAGGGGAGCGTATGAGCGCGGCGGAGATTCCCATTGGCGCGGCCGGCTATCCTTTGCCGTTTACGCCTGGGCTGGAGTTCAACCCGCCCGCCCACGGGGTATGGAATATCGTCCATGTGGGGATGCTGCTGCCCCAGGCCCATCAGATCTATATCTGCGCCCTGAACTGTATGCGCGGGGTGATACTGACGGCTGCGGAAATGGGCGCATCCGACCGGTTCTCCTTTGTAATCCTCAAGGAGGAGGACCTGCTGGAGGGAACGGTGGAGGACGTGACCATCGAGGGCGTTACGGATGTGCTGCACCGTCTGCCCAAGCTGCCGCCTGCCGTGGAGGTCTTTACGGTCTGCCTGCACAGATTCCTGGGTTCGGACCTGGATCTGATCTTCGGGGAGCTGGAGCGCCGGTTCCCGGAGGTGACCTTCCTCCGCTGTGCCATGGAGCCCATCACCCAGAAGGAGGGGCTGACCCCGGATACGCGGCTCAGAAAGGCGATTTTCGACCCATTGGAGCCTCGGCCCGTGCGGGAGCGGTCTGCGGCGGTTTTGGGCGGCGATTTTCCCCTGGACGAAAGCGCCGACCTGATGGTCTGTCTCCGGGAAAACGGCATCGCGGTCCGCCAGCTGCAGGAGTGCAGCACCTACGCAGAGTACCTGACCCTTTCCGAAGCGGAGGTGTTTCTGGCGACGTTTCCACGGGCGGACTATGGGGTCCGGGAAACGGCGGCGCGCCTGGGACGGCGGTATTTCTATCTGCCCGCGTCCTTTTCCTATGGGGAGATACGACGGGAGCAGGAGACGCTGCTGGGCCTGTGGGGCCTGACGGCTCCGGACACACGGGCGGCGGAGAACCGCTGCGAGGAGGCATTGGCGCGTGCGCGGCAGATCATCGGGGATACCCCCATCGCCATCGACTTCACCGCCCATCCCCGGCCCCTGGGACTGGCCCGACTGCTGCTGGAGCGCGGGTTCCGGGTGGAAACGGTATATCTGGACAGCGTTTCCGGCGAGGAACAGGAGGATTTTCTGTATCTCAAAAGGGCGTTTCCCGGACTGCTGCTCTCGGCCACCAATCAGCCCGAATGTCGAGTGCGGCCGCGCACGGGACGGGAGGGAACGCTGGCGGTGGGACAGATTGCCGCCTGGTTCTGCGCCACGCCCCACTTTGTCAACATCGTGGAGGGCGGCGGCCTCTGGGGCTTTGACGGCATCGTTCGTATGGCGGAGCTGATGACCGTGGCGTTTTTGGAGGAAAAGGACACCGGGGACCTGGTGCCGCGAAAGGGATTGGGGTGTGAAAGCTGCATATGAAACGCGCCTATCGAATCATTCCCATCTATACCGGAGATGTGTCCGGGGTGGCTTCGGCCCTGTATGACATGGGAGGTATGGTGGTCATGCACGACCCGTCCGGCTGTAATTCCACCTACAACACCCATGACGAGACCCGGTGGTATGACCGGGACAGCCTGATCTTCATCTCCGGTATGTCGGAGATGGACGCAATCATGGGAAATGACGACAAATTTGTCCGGGCCGTGGTCCGCGCGGCGGAGGCCCTGTCCCCGGCGTTTATCGCCCTTTGTACCGCGCCAATCCCCTATATGAACGGCACGGATTTTGAGGGGCTGGCCCGACTGATCGAGGCGGAAACGGGGATCCCGTCGTTTTTTGTGAAAACCAACGGGATGCACGACTATGTGGCGGGGGCCGGGGAGGCGCTGAAGGAGATCGCCCGGCGGTTCGTGCTTCCCGCCGAGGAGGTCCTGCCTCACAGTCTGAACATTCTGGGGCTCACGCCCCTGGACTATGGGACACCCGACGCAAGGGATTCGATGGTTCGGGAGCTGGCGGCACGGGACTGGCAGACGGTTTCCGTCTGGGGCATGGGCGACAGCCTCGACGCGATCTCCGCCGCAGGAGCGGCCAGCGTCAACCTGGTGGTCTCCGCCCTGGGACTGCCGGCTGCAGAGGCGCTCCGGGCGCAATTCGGCACGCCCTATGTGGTGGGGACCCCCGTGGGGGCCTTTACCGGGACGCTTGCGGAGGCCATGGAACGCGCCGTGGAGACAGGGACGTGCCGGAACCCCCTCCTGGAGCGTCCCGGCGGAACGGGAGCGCGCGTCATGCTCCTTGGAGAGATAGTGACCATGGGCTCCCTGGCCTGGGCCATGACCTCGGAAACGGGATGCTCCGCCCAGGTCGTCTGCCCCCTGGAGCAGTGCCGGGCGCTGCTGGGTCCCGGTGACACCGAAGCCCAGGGGGAGGAGGAGATCGCAGCGGCCATGGTTTCGGCGGACGTGATCGTGGCGGACCCGCTGTACCGCCCGATCGTCCCGGCGGGGACGCCATTTGTAGCGCTGCCCCACCAGGCGTTTTCCGGCCGCTGCTTTCAGCGGGATATGGTCAGTTTGACGGATTTTGATTTTTCCGGACTGCTTGGAAGGAGGAATGGGCCGTGAGCCTCAACGATACCCCAACGGGGGACCGCGTACATATCGGCTTCTTTGGCCGCAGAAACGCGGGAAAATCCAGTGTGGTCAACGCTGTGACCGGGCAGGAGCTTTCCGTGGTGTCGGATACCCTTGGCACCACCACAGACCCGGTCAGCAAGGCCATGGAGCTGCTGCCTATGGGACCTGTGACCATCATTGACACGCCGGGGTTTGACGACGAGGGCGCGCTGGGACAGCTCCGGGTCCGAAAAACCAGGCAGGTGTTGAACCGCACGGACGTGGCGGTACTGGTCGTGGACGGGACCATGGGGATGAGCGCCTGCGACCGGGAGCTGGTGGGGCTGTTTCAGGAGAAGCAGCTCCCGTATCTGGTGGTCTACAACAAATCAGACCTGCTGGAGCCGTGTCCCAGAGCGGACGAAAACGAGATGTACGTCAGCGCCCTGACCGGCGCTGGGATCGAGGCCCTCAAGGAGCGTCTGGCCCGACTGGGAAATGTCCAGGAGGTCAACCACCAGCTTGTGGGAGACCTGATCCACCCGGCGGAGCTGGTGGTGCTGGTGATCCCCATCGACAAGGCGGCCCCCAAGGGACGGCTGATCCTGCCCCAGCAGCAGGTGATCCGGGATGTGTTGGAGGCGGATGCCGCCGCCATCTGCGTCAAGGAGTACGAGCTGCGGGAGCTGCTGGAGCGCCTTGGGACAAAGCCCAGCCTGATTGTCACCGACAGCCAGGTGTTTGCCAAGGTGTCGGCGGATGTGCCGCCGGAGATTCCGCTGACCTCCTTTTCCATTCTCATGGCTCGGAAAAAGGGCCTGCTGGACGAGGCGGTCCGCGGCGTTGCGGCCATCGAGCGGCTGAAGGATGGGGACAGAATATTGATTTCCGAGGGATGCAGCCATCACCGTCAGTGTGATGACATCGGCAGCGTCAAGATACCCAGGTGGCTGAAGAATTACACCGGAAAGCGTCTGACCATCGAGACCTCCTCCGGCAAGACCTTCCCGGAGGACCTGAGCGGCTACGCGCTGATTATCCACTGCGGCGGCTGTATGCTCAACGAGCGGGAGGTCCGATACCGTATGAAATGCGCCCAGGACCAGAACGTACCCATCACCAATTACGGCATCACCATAGCCTATATGCAGGGGATCTTGCGGCGCAGCATCGGCATATTCCCGCATCTGCTGGAGGAGCTTTCGGAATGAGCACGAGAACGGAACGCGATATTTTGGGAACCAGAGAGCTCCCCGGAGACGCCCTTTACGGCATCAACACCCTCCGGGCGATGGAGAACTTTGACCTGGGGCATAAGCGGGTGAACCTAGGGCTGATTCGCGCCATGATCCTGGTGAAGAAGGCGGCGGCCATGACCTACCGGGACCGGCATCTTGGCGACTGGGACCGGGAGGACGCCATCGTCCGGGCCTGCGATCTGCTCCTCCGCGGCGGCATGGAGGACAGCTTTCCTCTGGAGGCCCTGCAGGGCGGAGCCGGCACCTCCACCAATATGAACGTCAATGAGGTGATCGCGAATCTGGCCGCGAAGCTGCTGGGCGGCCAGCCGGGAGACTACGATCTTGTCCACCCTCTGGACCATGTGAACCGGGGCCAGTCCACCAACGACGTCTATCCCACGGCCCTGCGGATCGCGGCCATCGCCCAGCTCCGCCAGCTTTCGGAGCAGTGCGCCAAGCTCCAAACGGCCCTGCAGGAGAAGGAAAACGCCTGGCAGGACGTGAAAAAGCTGGGCCGCACGGAGCTGATGGACGCGGTGCCTGTCACCTTGGGGGAGGAGTTCGGCGCCTATGCCCAGGCCATCGCCAGGGACCGCTGGCGGCTCTATAAGGTCGAGGAGCGGCTGCGGCAGGTAAACCTCGGCGGCACGGCGGTGGGTCTCAGCGGCGGCGCGGAGCGGAAATACCGCTTCGGTGTGCTGGAGCAGCTCCGCCAGCTCACCGGCTACGGCCTGGCGGCGGCGGAGTATCCCATGGACCTGACCCAGAACAACGATGTGTTTGTGGAGGTCTCCGGACTGCTAAAGGCCATGGCGGTGAACCTGATGAAGATCGCGGGGGACCTTCGGCTCATGGGCAGCGGACCCCACGGGGGCCTTGGGGAGCTGCAGCTCCGGCCGATGCAGCAGGGCAGCACCATCATGCCCGGGAAGGTGAACCCGGTGATTCCGGAGATGACCATGCAGTGCGCCATGCGCGTCATCGCCAACGACACGGCCATCACCATGGCGGCGGCCCATGGGGAGCTGGAGCTCAATGCGTTTGCGCCGCTGATTGCGGACTGCCTGCTGGAGAGCCTGGAGCTGATGACCCAGGCGGCGCGGATCTTCCGGCAGCGGGCCATCGAGCCGCTGGAGGCCGACAGGGATGGCTGCGCCCGGCATCTGGAGGCCAGCGCCTCCTTCGGCGCGGAATACGCCGCGGTGCTGGGCTATGACACTGTGGCGGAGACCGTCCGTACCCATCCCCCGGCGGAGGCCAGGGAGATTCTGGAGCAAATGCGTCAGGAGGCGGAGAAATGACGGACAATATGGCATATATCAGCCGTCTGCGGGAGACCGGGACGCTGGAGGACGCGGAATTTGTCCGCCTGCTGACCTCCATGACCCCGGAGGAGGCCGAATACCTCTACGCCCAGGCACGGGAGGTCCGGCGGCAGACCTATGGCGAGGCGGTCTATCTGCGCGGGCTCATCGAGTTCACCAACTACTGCAAAAACGACTGCTATTACTGCGGCATACGCCGGAGCAACCGGAACGCCCAGCGCTACCGGCTGGGCAGGGAGGACATTCTGGACTGCTGCCGGAAGGGCTACGCCCTGGGCTTTCGGACCTTCGTGCTGCAAGGGGGAGAGGACCCGTATTTTACCGACGAGCGGGTCTGCGACATTGTATCCGCCATCCGGCGGGAACACCCGGACTGCGCCATCACTCTGTCCATCGGGGAAAAGAGCCGGGAGAGCTACCAGCGGTACTTTGACGCGGGCGCGGACCGGTATCTTCTGCGGCAGGAGACCTCCAATCCCGTACACTACGGGATGCTGCATCCGGCGGAGCTGAGCATCGAAAACCGGAAGCGCTGTCTCTGGGATTTGAAGGAAATCGGCTATCAGGTGGGCTGCGGCATCATGGTGGGTTCCCCCTATCAGACTCCGGCCTATATCGTGGAGGACCTGCGGTTCATGCAGGAGCTGCAGCCTCACATGATCGGCATCGGACCCTTCATTCCCCATCAGGACACCCGGTTCCGGACGGAGCCGGCGGGGACGCTGGATGCCACGCTCCATCTGCTGGGGATACTTCGGCTGATGTTTCCCAAGGTCCTGTTGCCCGCCACCACCGCGCTGGGGACCATCCATCCCCTGGGGCGGGAAAAGGGCATCCTGGCCGGGGCCAATGTGGTCATGCCCAATCTTTCCCCCACCAATGTCCGGAGCAAATACCTGCTGTACGACGGAAAAATCTGCACCGGGGACGAGGCCGCGGAGTGCAGAGGCTGCATGGAGCGGCGGATCGAATCGGTCGGCTGCCATGTGGAGATCAGCCGTGGAGATTATCCGGGATAA
>CAZBOR010000007.1:0-29618 GCA_964493585.1 uncultured Oscillospiraceae bacterium | reverse complement strand
TTATGGAAGCGTCGCCCTTTTTTCTTTGGCTGATGGAATTACTCCTCTGCCCCGTAGCCTTCCTCCAGAAGTGCGCGGATGGACAGGGAGATGCGTTTCCGCTCGGTGTCGATGTCGATGATCTTGGCGTCCACCGTCTGGCCCTCGGACAGCACATCCTCCGGCTTTCCGATGCGGCGGTCCGCGATCTGGGAGATGTGGATCAGGCCGTCAATGCCGGGGATGATCTCGGCGAAGGCGCCAAAGGTCATCAGCTTGACGATCTTTACCGGGACCACGTCGCCCACCGAATAGTTGTTGGTGAAGATGGTCCAGGGGTTGGTCTCATCGGTCTTGTAGCCCAGGGAGATCTTGCGCTTCTCAGGGTCGAAGGAGATCACATAGACCTCGATCTCGTCGCCCACTGCCACCACATCGGCGGGGCTCTTGATGCGGCTCCAGCTCAGCTCGGACACGTGTACCATGCCGTCCACGCCGCCGATGTCCACAAACGCGCCGTAGGAGGTCAGGCTCTTGACCGTACCATGATACTTCTTGCCGACCTCGATCTCGCTCCAGACCTTCTCCGCAGCGGCCTTGCGGGCCTCGGCGGCCACGGCGCGGATGGAGCCGACCACTCTCTTGCGCTGGCGGTTGACCTCGGTGATCTTCATCTTGGCAGTGGTCTTGACCAGAGCGCCCATGTCGCCGTTCTTGGGAACGCCGGTCTGGGAGGCGGGGATGAACACGCGGATGCCCTTGTAGTTGGCGACCACGCCGCCCTTGTTCTGCTCGGTGATGAAGCCCTCCACGACGGTCTTATCCTCGCAGGCCTGCTCGATCTCCTCCCAGTTTTTCTGGGCGTCCAGCTTTTTCTTGGAGAGCATGACAGTTCCCTCGGCGTCGTTGACACGGATCACATAGACCTCGATCTCCTGGCCCACCTGGAACTGCTCCTCAGGCTTCACAGAGGGATCGTCGCTGACCTCGCTGTAGGGTATGTAGCCGGCATGCTTCGTACCCAGGTCCACTGCGATTTCAGTGGGGGTGATCCCGGTGACGACACCGGATACCTTATCTCCTGTATTTAAAGACTTGTCGTACTGCTCCAGCAGCTGGTCAAAGGACTCCTCGATTGCCTCGTTCTTGATTTCGTCGCTCATGATGTTGTATACCTCCTTAATTATCCACTCCGGCGTGGACGCACCGGCAGTGATGCCAACAGATGATCTACCGCGATAGCGAACGGTTTGTAAATCCGCAGCACTGTCGATGAGGCAGGTATCCTTGCACGATCCCATACAGATTTCTTTCAATCGCTTGGTATTGGAGCTATTCCTGTCGCCAATGACGATCATTGACTCACACCGCTGGGCTAATTGGCCAGCTTCGCTTTGGCGTTTCTCTGTTGCACTGCATATTGTATCAAATATTTCGCAATTTGTACATAGCTTTTTTATAATTTCTGTGCAGTTTTTCCACAACTTTTCTGTACTTGTGGTCTGACTGACGATGATAAAGGGCTGATCTCGGCGTTTTTCATCCTCCAACAGCCAATTTTCCAATTCCTGGGCCGTTTCAAACACATGGGGCTGGCGGCACCAGCCGGCGATGGCCACCACCTCCGGATGGCTCCGGACCCCGACGATCAGGCAGATACGGCCCCGCTCCTCCGCCTCCGAGACAATGCGGTGGATGCGCTTGACAAAGGGACAGGTGGCATCCGCGATCACCGCGCCCCGCTGCTTCAGCCCCTCATAGACCTCCCGCGCCACCCCGTGGGACCGGATAATCACCGTGGTCCCCGGCTCCGCCTCCGCGTAGTGGTCGATCTCCCGGACGCCCATGGCGGCAAAGCGCTCCACGACATGGTGGTTGTGAATGATCGGTCCGTAGGTGACGGTGGGCGCGCCGGTCCGAGCCGCCTCTTCCACCATATTCACCGCGCGGGTGACGCCGGGGCAAAAGCCCGCCGTTTTCGCAAGCTCTACCCTCATCGTCCGTCCCCACAGTCATAGATGCGGTCCATCAGGAGACCGGTCATGCTTTCATAGTCCTGATTGGTGGCGCGCCTGCCCTCCGGCTTTAAGAAGAGGGGCTGGCCGATATACACCCGGTTGATGCGGAAGGGCCGCTTCTTCATGGGGACGTACACGGGCAGTACGGGGACGCCCGTTCGGCAGGCAAGCATGGCGGCGCCGGTTTTCGGCTGGCCCTCCTCGCGGGACCTGACCCGCGTTCCCTCCGGGAACAGCACCACATATTCCCCGTTCCTGAGCTGCTCCATGGCGTACTTCACCGCGTGAATGTCCGACGCGCCGCGTTTAACTCCAAAGGTCCCCACCTTTTTCAGCAGCCAGCCGAGGACGGGGATCTTCATCAGGGATTCCTTCGCCATGGCGCACATGGGCCGCCGCATGGTCAGGGCAAAGGCCAGAAAAAACGGGTCAATGGCGGAGGAATGGTTGCTGCAGACCAGGGCCCCGCCCTCCGGGATATTCTCCCGGCCGATGAATTTCATCGGGTAGTACAGCCCCACGAAGGGCCGCACCACGGCGTACAGCAGCTTATACCAGCTTTTTGTCGTCATAGGCCCAGCCTCTGCCGTATGAGGCCCACCACGGTGTCGATGGCGGTCTGCAGGTCCATGTCCGTGGTGTCCACCTCCACCGCGTCCCTGGCGCGTCTGAGCGGCGCGATCTTCCGGTGGGAGTCATTGTAGTCCCGCTGCTTCTGATCCGCCAGGACCTCCTCGTAGACGGCCTTCTGGCCCTTTTGGAGATATTCCTCATAGCGGCGCCGGGCGCGCTTCTCCGGGGAGGCCGTCAGGTATATCTTCAGGCTGGCGTCGGGCAGGACCACAGTGCCGATGTCGCGGCCGTCCATAATGATGTTGTGGCTCCCGGCCATCTCCCGCTGGAGGTCCAGCAGGAGCTCCCGCACGGCGCCCTGGGCCGCCACCTGGGAGGCGCAGGCCGTGATCTCCGGCGTCCGAAGCTCCCCGGTGATGTCCCGGCCGTTGAGTATCATGTGCTGGCCGTCCTCCAAAAAGCGTATCTCGATATTCGCGTCGTTCAGCAGCGCCGGCACATGGTCCGTATCCCTGGGGCCGATCCCCAGCATGGTGATGTGCCACGCCACGGTCCGATAGATGGCCCCGGTATCCAGATAGACGAAGCCCAGTGCCTTTGCCGCGGCCTTCGCCACGGTGCTCTTCCCCGCGCCCGACGGCCCGTCAATGGCCACTGAGAGGCATTTGTTCATGGTGTTCTCCCGCTTTCCTGCAAAATTTGTGCGGATACGCGGTCCGCCAGAATATTATAGCACATCCTTTTCGCAATTTCCACAGGAAGTTCCCGCCGCATAGGCCGTGGACCAGGCGATCTGCAGATTGAAGCCCCCGGTATAGGCGTCGCAGTCCAAAATCTCTCCCGCGAAGTACAGCCCTCTGGTCCGTCTGGAGGCCATGGTGGCCGGGTCCACCTCCGAGAGCTTCACGCCCCCGTGGGTGACGATGGCCTCCTCCACCGGGCGCTTTCCGGTGATGGGAAACCGCAGATGCTTGACGGTCTCCAGCAGCCGCTGCCGCTGCTGGCGGGTCACGTCGTGGACCATCTGCGCTCCGGAAATGTCGCAGCGCCGCAATACATGGCCCGCCATCTGCGCGGGGAGCAGGCCCCGGATGCAGGAGCCTATCGGCTCGTTTTTGCGCTCCGAAAAGTCCCGCAGGAGCCGCGCGTCCAGCTTCTGCATATCCAGCGCGGGCTTCAGGTCCAGCTCCAGCACATAGGGTCCCTTCTGCTCCTCCACATGGGCGCTGGCGCTGAGCACCGTGGGGCCGGACAGGCCATAGTTCATAAACAGCAGCTCTCCGAAATCCCGGTATATGGGCTTCTTCCCGCCGCCCCAGAGGGTTACGCCGGTGTTTCTGAGGCTCAGACCGGCCAGGTCCCGGCACCCTCCCCGGACCTCCAGCGGCACCAGAGAGCCGGACAGCGGCGTGACGGTATGCCCCGCCCGGACCGCCATCTCATAGCCGTCCCCGGTGGAGCCGGTGGCGGGATAGCTCCTGCCCCCGGTGGCCAGGATCACTTTGGGCGCGAAAAGCCGCTCCCGCTCCGTGGAGACCCCGGCCACCGCGCCGTCCCGGAGGATCAGCTCTGTGACCCTTCCCCGGCGAATCTCCACGCCCCGGTCCCGGACCCAGCGCTCCAGCGCGTCCGCCACGTCCCCCGCCCGACCGGACACCGGGAACACGCGGTTTCCCCGCTCCGTTTGCAGCGGCACGCCCAGTCCCGTGAAAAACTCCTTGGCGGCGCTGGGCGGAAAGCCCCGGACGCTGCTGTGGAGAAAGCGGCCCCCGGTGGGGACGTTTTTCAGTACCTCCTCCTGCCGGCAGTCATTGAGGAGGTTGCAGCGGCCCTTTCCGGTGATGCGGAGCTTCTTGCCCAGAATGTGGTTGCGCTCCAGCAGCAGGACACGACAGTGCGGACCGGCGGCGGTCCCCGCTGAGAGCATCCCAGCAGCGCCGCCGCCCACCACGATCACGTCAAACGCCGTCATCGACCTTTTCATAGACCCCGTATTCATCCCAGATAGACTCCAGATTGGTGAAGGTCTCGGAAATCTCCTTCTCCTTCTTGTAGCTGCACGCCACGATCAGGGCGTTGACCACGCTGAGCGGCGCCACCAGAGAGTCCACCAGGGACACCATATCGCTCATGGCAATCAGGACGTGGTTGGCGTTCTGGGCGATGGGCGAGGACCGGGAGTCCGTCAGCGCGATGACAGTGGCGCCCCGGTCATATGCAAATTTCATGGCCTTCACCGTCCGGCTGGAATAGCGCGGAAAGCTGATGCCGATGACCACGTCCCCCTCGGAAATGCGGACCATCTGCTCGAACATCTCCGCGTTGGAGGAGGTGTGGATATGCTTGACATTGTCAAACATCAGGTTGAAATAAAAGCCCAGAAAGCTGGCAATGGACGCGGAGCTTCGGACCCCCAGAATATAAATGGTCTTTGCCTGCAGAATGTCATCCACCGCTGCCTGGAACGCGGCCTTGTCCACCTCCTCCAGGGTGGTGCGTATCTTTTCGATGTCGGATTGCAGCACCATGGACAGGATCTCCTGATTTCCGATGCGGTCGTTGGCCACCTCGATGCGCTGGACCGAGGTGAGCTTGTTGCGGATCATCTCCTGCAGCGCCTTCTGCATGGACGGGTAGCCGTCGTAGCCCAGCTCCACCGCAAAGCGAACCACCGTTGATTCGCTGACGTTTACGGTCTTGCCCAGCTTGCTGGCCGTCATAAAGGCCGCCTTGTCATAGGAATTGATAATGTAGTTGGCGATGAGCTTCTGCCCCTTGGAAAACCGGCTCATGCCGTTCTGGATCAGAGTTAAAATATCGCTTGTCATCTTCGCGCCTCCACACAGGGCCGTGGGTCCGGCCCGCTCTTTCACTACCCTTTATCATACTACATTCCGGCACATTTTTGCAAGATGTTTTTTGCAATATTTCAAGAATATTATTCATTTACAAGTTCCTGAGCTGCCGCACTTCATTTTTCGTCAGATACCGCCACTGCCCCTTCGGCAGCGGCCCCAGGCGGAGCGGTCCCTCGGCGGTCCGCTTCAGCCGCGTCACGCGCATCCCGCACTCCGCCGCCATTTTCCGAATCTGGCGATTCCGGCCCTCATGGATGGTCAGCCGGATATGGGCCGCGGCGTCCCGGCGCCAGAGGACCTCCATCCGCGCCGGACGGATGCGGTAGCCGTCCAGCTCCATGGGCCGCGCCATGGCCTCCAGAGCCCGGTCGTCGGCGTTTTCCAGCCAGACCAGATAGGTTTTCTCCACCTGATGGGCGGGATGGAGCAGCTGGTTGGCCAGGTCCCCGTCGTTGGTCAGCAGCAGCAGCCCCTCGGAATCCATGTCCAGCCGTCCCACGGGAAAGACCCGCTGGGGACACTCCACCAGGTCCAGCACCGTCCTGCGTCCCTTTTCGTCCGAGGCCGTGGTCACGACCCCACGGGGCTTGTGGAGCATTATGTAAACCTTCTCCGGGCGGGACGCCAGCGGCGTCCCATCCACCAGGATCAGGTCCTGTTCCCCGTCGGCCCGGTCCCCCAGACGGCAGACCCGGCCGTTGACCGTGACCCGGCCCTGGGCGATCAGCGTCTCCGCCTGCCGCCGTGACGCAATTCCGTTATATGCGAGTATCTTTTGCACACGTTCCTGCATGGCACTGCTCCTCTCACGAAAACAGCCGCTCCAGAAGGCCCGGCTCCTCCGGTATCTGTTCCACCGCTTCTCCGGCCAGCAGGGCGGTCTGCCCCACCAAAACGCCGGACACATAGACCTGCAGCGTTCCCATGGGCGTATGCTCCGCCACGGGCGCGTAGACAAACGGCGCCGTCCAGAGCCGGTATTCCGGTGCTTCCGTGTCCAGCAGGTCATAGGACACGCGCTCCGCCGCCACCAGCGGCGTCTGCTCCGCCTGTCCCGACATCACCGGGATGCTCCCAACGGTCTGCCCCGCGTCCACCAGGGTCCGGCAGGTATATCGGGAAAAGCCATAGTCCAGCATGGCCCGATGGTCGGACCAGTCCGACGGCGCATTGATGGTCACGGAGATGAGCCGCCGTCCGTTTCGCTCCGCGCTGCCCACCAGGATCCGTCCGGCGTGCCTGGTGAAGCCCGTCTTGACCCCCACCGCGTCGGGATACTGCCACAGGAGCTTGTTGTGGTTGGTCATGGAATGTCCCGCGCAGGTATAGGTCCTGGTGGACACGATGGTGCGGAAGTCCTCATTCCGCATGGCCTCCGCCGCCAGGAGACCAAGGCTCTCGGCGGTGGCGTAGTTCCCCTCCTGGTCCAGACCGTTGGGGTTGGCAAAATGGGTGTTCTCCAGCCCCAGCTCCGCCGCCCTGCGGTTCATCTCCGCCGCAAAGGCCTCCGGGCTGCCGCTGACATAGATGCTCAGGGCCACCGCCGCGTCATTACCGGAGGACAGCATCAGGCCATAGAGCAGGTCCTCCACCGTCAGCGTTTCTCCGGCCCTCAGGTACATGGAGGACCCCTCCACGCCCACGGCCTCCTCCGGGATCTCCACGGTGTCGCTCAGATCTCCCTGCTCCAGC
This sequence comes from uncultured Oscillospiraceae bacterium, assembly GCA_964493585.1. Classification (GTDB taxonomy): domain Bacteria; phylum Bacillota; class Clostridia; order Oscillospirales; family Oscillospiraceae; genus HGM13006. The sequence goes on along the minus strand of CAZBOR010000007.1, from coordinate 22,498 downwards.
ACCACCAGCGCCGTCATAATCTTGGTGGTGGAGGCGATGAGGCTTTGCTCGCGGGCGTTTTTCTCCCACAGCACCTGGCCGCTGTAGCCGTCGAGCAGGGCCGCGCTGTGGGCGGACACGTCCAGCGCAGAAGCCGGAGCCAGATAGACGAGGATGGCCGCGGCAATACTCGCAGCCATCCATGCACATTTGTGTTTCATACTGCATCACCGCACACAGTATCTCCCCATCCGGCCGGGATTATTCCTCTCCCGTCTCCGTCCGGTCCTTTTTCTTCACCGCGGTGGCGACGCGGTCCACCACGTCCGGCACCAGGTCGATGACCCGTTCCGCCACGGTGGAGGTGGGCTGTTCCACGGACAGCATACGGACATTTCCCTCCCGGATCACCAGAAAGGCGATGGGCGTGATGGACACCCCCATCCCCGCGCCGCCGCCAAAGGCATTGGGATTCTCCGGCTTCTGGTTCTTCTGGGCAAAATCCGAGCCGCCGGAGCCGTAGCCGATGGAAATACGGCAGACCGGAATCACCGTTACGCCGCCCGCCTCAATGGGCTGGCCCACAACGGTATTTGCATCCATCATATCCCGAATCTTCGCCATTGTTGTCGCCATTAGATCACTGATCGGATGTGCCATGTTTATTTCCGCCTTTCTTTTGATGCCTCTGATACAATTTTAACCCGCGAACTCCATAATATCCGGCCATACGCAGCGCCGCCCCCACCGAGAGCACCGCCGTGGCCTTGGCGTAGATTTTTGTCTCCTCCGAGAGAAAGTCCACGCCGGTCCGGATGTCCCGGCTCTGGATGCGGAAGGACCGCTCCAGCAGCGGGAGCAGATTCCCCAGCGCCGCCCAGCCGCCGCCATAGAGAGTCCCCAGCAGCGCCGGGTCCTGCCCCTTGCCGCCCACGGTGAGCCACAGTACCATCTCCCGTATCCGGAGGCGGCAGCGAATCTCCGCCTGGGCCTCCAGGACAAGGCCCAGCAGCTCCCGGAACAGGGGCAGACTGCCGCCGGGCTTTGGCGTTTCAGCCTCCGGCCCGGTCTGTTTCCGGGGGGGCTTTTGGGCGGGCTTTTTCTCCGCCTTCTTCGGACGGGGCAGCAGTCTCAGCCGCAGAGGACCGATCAGAGCCCAGACGCAGGCGCCCTCGCCGCTGTATTCCGCCGTGACGCCCACCGGCATAAAGCCGATCGCCGCCAGTGCCGCCGCGATTCCCAGCAGCACCCACACCGCCGTCACGGCTGCGCCCCGCTGTCCTGAATGGAAAGCTGAAGCTCCGCCTGCTCCGGGCTGACAGAGCCCTGGGGCAGCTCCACCTCCGGGAGCTCGTCCAGGGAACTGAGGCCAAAGGTCCGAAGGAAGTCCGCCGTGGTGCCGTAAAGGATGGGTCGTCCCGGCACCGTGAGCCTCCCCCGCTCCTCGATGAGCTTTTTGTTCAGCAGCGCGCTGATGGTATAGGAGCTGTCCACACCGCGAAGCTGCTCCACAAAGGCCTTGGTGGTGGGCTGGTAGTAGGCGATCACCGTCAGAGTCTCCAGCGCGGAGGCGCTGAGCTTGGGCGGCTTTCTGGTCTCCAGCGCCCGCGTCACCACGTCCGCCTGCTCCGGCGCGGAAACCATCTGGTATGCGTCCTCCAGCCGGACCAGCCGAACGCCCCGCCGCGCAAAGCCGTATTCATCCATCAGGGCCTTTGCCTCCTGATGGACCATCTCTACACTGACCCCAATGGCCGCCGCCATGCGTCCGGCATCCACCGGGTCTCCCGCAGCAAACAGGATCGCCTCTATGCCGCGTCTGACGTCCTCCTGCTCCAATTATTCCTGCACCTCGCTCTCCTCCGGCATTTTCAGAAAGCCGACCTCGTATTCCCCGTCCCGCTCCGTCACCTGAACGGAGCTGAGCTTGCACAGCTCCAGAATGGACAGGAAGGTCGCCACGATCTCAGACCGGGATCGGCTGCCGCGAAACAGCGCCTTGAGCCGCTGCGCCCCCTGCTTCAGCAGACGCCGCAGGACCTCCGCCGCCTTTTTCTCCACGGGATACGGCTCCTTCCCCACGATGCCCACAAAGGCGTTCATGGGGGACGGGAGCTTTCTGCCGCCGCGCTCCTGGATCGCGAACAGCGCCCGGCGCAGGTCCTCCCGGTCGTGCCGGTAGCGGTAGCTCCGGTCCCGGCGCAGCGGCTCCGGTTCTTTGGTCAGCAGGCTCCGGCCGATGTCGTTGCGGCCCTCCAGCCAGGACGCCGGACCCTTGAGCCGCTCCATGATCTCCTGCCGCTGTCGCTGCTCCAGGGATTGGATCAGCAGCTCCATTTCGCTCAGGCCCTCCTGCTGCTCCGCCTCGCTGAGCAGCATTTTGGTCTTGATGAGCACCAGATGGGAGGCCATGGAGATAAACTCGCTGGCGATCTCCAGATCCATGCGTTTCATCTCGTCCAGATAGGCCAGATACTGCTCCAAGATCACGGAGATCTGAATATCCCGAATTTCAATTTTATTTTTGCTGAGCAGCAGCAAAATCACATCCAGCGGCCCGGAAAAGTCCTCCGGCTCCGCGTTTTTGGACTTCACCACATGGCTCAGGTGGTAGGTCGGTTCGTTCATGCTGGCTCCTTATCCCAAGAAATGCCGGAGAATGTAAAAGGGAAACGACGAAACGGCGGACAGCGCGTTCAGCAGCGCCGAGCGGCACACTGTCAGCGGGGTGTCCAAAATCCCCGTGTACAGCACCACCATCAGCACCAGAAATCCGTACCGCTCATATCGCAGCACCTTGTAATAGATATGCTGGGGCAGCAGGGCGTTGAGCACCTTGGACCCGTCCAGGGGCGGGATCGGAATCACATTGAACACCGCCAGGCCCACGCTGAGAACGGCCACATACTCCAGAAACGTCACCACGAAGCCGGCCACAGCGCCGCCCGTGCGGGAATAGACATACACCGCCACAGCCCGGACGCACATCGCCAGAAACGCCAGCACCACATTGGAAATCGGTCCCGCCGCCGCAGTGATGGCCATATCCCGGATCGGATGTCTGAAATTCCGCATATCCACCGGCACGGCCTTGGCCCAGCCGAACTTAAAGATTGCCATCATCAGCAGTCCCCAGATGTCGATGTGCTTTATGGGATTGAAGGTCAGCCGTCCGGCGTTTTTCGCCGTGGGGTCCCCCAGCTTCAGCGCCACCACGCCGTGGCTCACCTCGTGGAACATGATGCACAGCAGGGATGCCGCCACAATGACGACATAGTCCCACACGAAGCTAAAATCCAGCTGAGAAAGCCAGCTTGTAAATGCGTCCATTGGCAGCACCTCCCGCCGATAGTCTAGTATACCATGTATCCCGGAAAATAGCAAGAAATAAAAGACCGTCGGAGGCGTCCTCCGGCGGTCCCATATTCACACGGCGCAGCCCGCCGCCGCGTCGATCAGACTCACAAGCTGGTCCCGGCCAGTCCCCTTCTCCGCAGAAAAGGGCAGAAGCACCGTGTCCTCCGACAGCGAAAGGGTCTGCCGGATACAGGCCAGATTCGGCTCGATCTCCCGCTTTTTCAGCTTGTCGAGCTTGTTGGCCACCACGACGAAGGGGCAGCGGGTCTGCTGGAACCAGGACGCCATGGTCACGTCGTTCCCGGTCGGCGCGTGGCGGGCGTCCACGATCAGGATACCCAGCGTAATGAGCTCCTTGGCGGCGAAGTAGTCCTCCATGAGTCTGCTCCAGCGCTCCTTTTCCCCACGGGACACCTTGGCGTAGCCGTAGCCCGGCAGGTCCACCAGATAGGCCCTCTCATCCACCAGAAAATAGTTGATGTGAATGGTCTTTCCCGGCGCGGAGCCGGTGTAGGCGTAGTTTTTCCGCTGGAGCACCCGATTGATGACCGAGGACTTGCCCACGTTGGACTTGCCCGCAAAGGCGATCTGCGGGCGGCCATCCCTGGGGAACTGGGCGCTTTTGGCCGCAGACAGGATGAATTCCACCTTCTGATAGTTCATGGCCGCCTCACTGTCTCAGGGTCCGTCGGCTCTCCCGGCGCTCCGGCACCGGCATCTCCAGCTTGGGCTTTTCCGGCTCCTCCGCCGCACAGTGGGTCATATCCAGCGCCGCAGTGAGCACCGCGTCCATGGTCCTGACCGTGATGAAGTTCAGGCGGCTGCGGACGGTCTGGTCGATCTCCTCCAGATCCTTCTCGTTCTCCGCCGGGATAATGACGGTCTTGACCCCATGGCGCAGGGCCGCCATGGTCTTTTCCTTGAGGCCGCCGATGGCCATGACCCGGCCGCGAATGGAGATCTCCCCGGTCATGGCGATGTCCCGCCGCACGGGCGCCCCCGTCAGCGCCGACACCATGGCCGTGCAGATGGTGATGCCTGCGGACGGCCCGTCCTTTGGCACCGCACCCTCCGGGAAGTGTACATGGATGTCCTTGGTCTTGTAGAAATCCGCGGGAATCCCGTAATGGTCCGCACGGGAACGGATATAGCTCATGGCCGCGTGGACGGATTCCTTCATCACATCGCCCAGGGAGCCGGTCATTTCCAGCTTTCCGGAGCCGTCCATGACGTTGACCTCGACCTCCAGGGTCACGCCGCCCACGGCGGTCCAGGCCAGACCCGTGACCAGGCCCACCTGATTGACGCTGGGCATCACATCGGGCAGATATTTCCGCACCCCAAGGTACTCCTCCACCCGGTTGGCGGTGATGCTGACCCGCTTGAGGTTTTCATCCGTGGCAAATTTCACCGCCGCCTTCCGGCACAGGGCCGCGATCTCCCGCTGGAGGTTGCGGACGCCGGATTCTCTGGTATAGCCGTCGATGATCTCCCGCCACGCATTGTCATTGACGGTGATCTGGCTCCGCTTGAGGCCCAGACGCCCCAGCTCCTTCGGCAGCAGATGGTGCTTGGCGATCATCAGCTTCTCCTCGTCGGTGTAGCTGGACAGCTCGATGACCTCCATGCGGTCCAGCAGGGCCGCCGGAATGGTGGAGGTGGTGTTGGCGGTGGTGATGAACAGCACGCCGCTGAGATCAAAGGGGACCTCCACAAAGTTGTCCCGGAAGGTCTTGTTCTGCTCCGCGTCCAGCACCTCCAGCAGCGCGGAGGACGGGTCGCCCCGGTAGTCGGTCCCCAGCTTGTCGATCTCGTCGAGGAGCAGCAGCGGATTCCTGGACCCGGCCTGCTTGACGCCGGTGATGATGCGTCCCGGCATGGCCCCGATATAGGTCTTGCGATGGCCCCGTATCTCCGCCTCGTCATGGATGCCGCCCAGGGAAATGCGGGCCATATTCCGGTTGAGACACTTGGCGATGGAGGTGGCGATGGAGGTCTTGCCGGTGCCGGGCGGTCCCACCAGGCAGATGATCTGCCCGGAGATATTGGGGGACAGCTTCCGCACCGCCAGCAGCTCCAGCACGCGCTTCTTCACCTGCTCCAGGCCGTAATGGTCCTGGTCCAGCGTCTTTTGCGCCGCCTCGATGTTGACGGTCTCCTTGGTCTCGATGTTCCAGGGCAGCTCCAGAACGATGTCCAGATAGTCCCGCAGCAGCGCCCCCTCGGCGGAGCCAACGGGATGCTTGCTGAGCCGCGCCACGTCCTTGAGGAGCTTCTCCTCGATGGCGCCGTCCAGCTTCAGGGCCTTGATCCGCTGCTCGTAGTCCTCAAACTCCTGATCCTCGTCCTCTTCCCCCAGCTCCGAGTGAATGACCCTGAGCTGCTCCCGGAGGTAAAAATCCCGCTGGCTCTTGTTGACCGCCACCTGGACCTTCTCCGAGATGTCGTTCTCGATCTTCATGATCTCGATCTCGGAGTTCAGCGCCTTGAGCACAAATTCCAGCCGCTTCCCCGTAGCCAGCGTTTCCAGGGCGGTCTGCTTGTCGGTATATTTGAAGCCGCAGTTCTGGGCCAGGAAATCCGCCACGAAGCCCGGTTCGTCGCTGGTCAGGAGCCGCAGCAGATTCTCCGCAGACCCCTTGGGAAGGAGGTCGCTGTAGGTCCCGTACATCTGATAGGCCACTCGCAGCAGCGCCTCTGTCTTGGCGGCGGAGCCGCGATACGGCGAATCGGTCAGCCCCATGCAATCCGCCTCCAGATAGGGGCTCTCCTGGGTAAACTCCATGATCTGCACCCGGCAGATGCCCTCCACCAGGATCCGGATGACCTCGCCGGGCAGCTTCAGCACCTGGCGCACATGGACGTATACGCCCACATCGTACAGATCGTCGGGACCCGGCTCGTCCACGGCCACGTCCTTCTGCATCAACAGCGTCAGGTTCTGGTCGCCGTTCATGGCCTCCTCCAGGGCGCGGATGGACTTCTCCCGGCCCACGTCAAAGGAGTAGATCATCTTGGGAAACACAGAAAGTCCCCGCAGCGCCATGACCGGAGTCACAGCCTCCAAAATATCATTCATAGAAAACGCTCCTTTCTGGAACGGCAATATAGACACGCTGGGGCCGGCCAGGCCCAAACGGGTCCGGGCAAGCCCCAGTACAGTTAGCTGATCTTTCCGACCTTATGGACAGGCTGCCGGGGCCGGGTCTGGTCCCGCACAAGCTCCGGCGGCGTGTGGCCGGTGATGTTTTCCTCGGTGATGGTGACGCTCTGGATGGACAGGTCCGATGGGATTTCAAACATCACATCCGTCATGACCCCCTCCATCACGGAGCGCAGACCCCGTGCGCCCACCTTGCGGTCCAGCGCCTCCTGGGCGATGGCCTCCAGAGCCTTGTCCTCAAAGGCCAGCTCCACGCCGTCAAATTCCAGCAGCTTCTGGTATTGCTTGACCAGAGCATTCTTCGGTTCTGTCAGGATCCGCACCATATCCTCTTTGGTGAGGTCGCTGAGGCTGGTGATGACCGGCAGGCGGCCCACCAGCTCCGGTATGATGCCAAACTTCAGAATATCATGGGGCTGCACCTGGGCAAACAGCTCCCCCACGTCCCGCTCTCCCCGCGCTCCCAGCTCCTGGCCGAAGCCCATGCCGGTGCTGGAGGTGCGGCGTTCGATGATCTTATCCAGACCGTCAAAGGCCCCGCCGCAGATAAAGAGGATATTGCTGGTGTCGATCGGGATAAACTCCTGCTGCGGGTGCTTCCGGCCGCCCTGAGGCGGCACGTTGGCCACCGTTCCCTCCACGATTTTCAGCAGCGCCTGCTGGACCCCTTCGCCGCTGACGTCCCGCGTAATGGAGGTGTTTTCGCTCTTCCGGGCGATTTTGTCGATCTCATCCACATAGATGATGCCCTTTTCCGCCCGTTCCACGTCAAAATCCGCCGCCTGAATGAGCCGGAGCAAAATGTTTTCCACATCCTCGCCCACATAGCCCGCCTCCGTCAGCGTGGTGGCGTCGGCGATGGCAAAGGGAACGTCCAGGATTTTCGCCAGGGTCTGAGCAAACAGGGTCTTGCCGCTGCCGGTGGGACCGATCAGCAGGATATTGCTCTTTTGCAGCTCCACATCGCTGCCGGAACCATAGTATAACCGTTTATAGTGATTATACACCGCCACGGACAGGGAAACCTTTGCCTTTTCCTGCCCCACGATATACTGGTCCATGTATTCCTTGATCGCTTTCGGCGACGGGATGGTCTCAGGCAGCAGCTCCTGGGAGCTGTCCTCATACATCTCATCCTCCAGAATATCGCTGCACAGGTTCACACACTCGTTACAGATGTACACGCCGGGTCCGGCGATGATCCGCTGGACCTGCCCCTGCTTTTTCCCGCAGAAGGAACACCGGAGGACATTCTTCTCGTCACTGTTGTTTCTTGCCACTGGCGATGACTCCCTTCCGCTATCTCTTTTCGATGACCTTGTCGATCAGACCGTACTCCACCGCTTCGTCGGCCGTCATAAAGTTGTCGCGCTCGCAGTCGGCGGTGACGGTCTCGATGCTCTTGCCGGTGTTCTCCGCCAGGATGTGGTTCATGCGCCGCTTGATGGTCTCCAGACGCTTGAGGTGGATGGCCATATCCGTGATCTGGCCCTGGGTCCCGGCGGAGGGCTGGTGAATCATGATCTCCGCGTTCGGCAGCGCCATACGCTTGCCCTTGGCGCCCGCCGCCAGCAGGAACGCGCCCATACTGGCGGCCATGCCCACGCAGATGGTGGACACGTCGCACTTGATATACTGCATGGTGTCGTAGATGGCCATACCGTCGGTGACGGAGCCGCCGGGGCTGTTGATATAAAAGCTGATGTCCTTCTCCGGGTCCTGCCCCTCCAGATAGAGAAGCTGGGCGACGATCAGGCTGGCCGTGGTGGAGTTGACCTCCTCCGACAGCATAATGATCCTGTCGTTGAGCAGACGGGAGAAAATGTCATAGGAGCGCTCGCCCCGGCTGGTCTGCTCGACCACATATGGTACTAAACTCATGGTAACAACTCCTTGTAAAATAAACGCAGTATGCTAATTGTAGCCACGCCTCCGGAAAAATATTCCCGCTTTCCCAATTATTCTGCGGCGGGAGCCTCCGGCGCCTTCTCCACAGCGCTGTCAACGATCAGCTCCATGGCCTTCTGGAACTTCTGATCCCGCTGGATCTCCTCCACCGACACATACTCCTTGACCTTTTCCAGCTCCATCTCATATTGCTCCGCCATCTTCTGATAGGCCGTCTCCACCTGCTCGTCGGTGATCTCGATGTTCTCCGTCTCGGCCACCTTCTCCAGCAGCAGCGTGTTTTTGATCTGGCTCACTGCGGATTCCCGCTGGCTGTCCCGGATGCCCTGCACGGTGGTACTCATCATCTGTGCATACTGCTCCAGGGTGAAGCCGCTCTGCTGCATACTCATGGAGAGCTGCTGCATGGTGCTGTCAAGCTGCTCCTCCACCATCGCGTCCGGAATCACAGCCGTCATGTTCTCCAGCGCCTTTTCCATCACGGCGTCCTTGAAGGCGCTCTCGGCGCTGTCCGTCTTTTCCTTCAGCAGCTTCTCCTTCAGCTCGTCCCGGAGCTGTTCCATGGTATCGGCGGTCTCGGACACGTCCTTGGCGAACTCATCGTCCAGCTCCGGCGTGTTGGTGGCCTTGACCTCCTTGACTTTGACCTTAAAGACCGCAGGCTTTCCGGCCAGGTCCTCCGCGCCGTAGTCCTCCGGGAAGGTCACGTTGACCTCCCGATCCTCGCCGGCGGACGCGCCCACCAGCTGGTCCTCAAAGCCGGGGATAAAGGTGCCGGAGCCGAGCTTCAGGCTGTGGCCCTCGCCCGCGCCGCCCTCAAAGGGAACGTCGTTCATAAAGCCCTCGTAGTCGATCACCACGGTGTCGCCGTTTTCCGCAGGACGCTCCACCGTCTCCACGGTGGAATTGCGGTCGGCCAGCTTCCGGACCTCCGCATCAATCTCCTCCTCGGAGACCTCCACGGCGGACTTCTCGGCCTCGATGCCCTTGTACTGGCCCAGTGTGACCTCAGGATACAGTCCGGCCTCCACCGTGAGCACCAGATTGCCGCTGTCCTCCACGTTCAGGTCGGCAATACTGGGACTGCCCACCACATTCAGATTCTCCGCCTTGGTAGCCTCTTCCCATGCGTCGGGGAACAGCAGGTTGATGGCGTCCTCATAGAACACCTGGGCGCCGTACATCCCCTCCACGATCTTCCTGGGCGCCTTGCCCTTGCGGAAGCCGGGGATATAGATGTCGTTCCGGACGCGGCGGTAAGCCTTATCCAGGGCAGTCTGGAAGGTGGCCTTGTCAAATTCCAGCACAAGCTTGGCGGTACTGTTTTCGTTTTTTTCTACGCTTTTCACGTTCATTGGTTTTTCCTCCTGTATTCACGGCCGAAGCCACTTTTTTATATAAGGTTTCCAGATGTAAAAGCACTCTGGGACAGCTTATAGATTATATCAGATTATTTCAAGAAATCCAAGACATAAAAACAACTTTTTTGAAAAAAGTCTCCGTTGCCGCAGCGCCATACCCGCCGAAGCGCGGAATTGTGTCAAGCAGGCCCGTTGTCGTTCCCCGGATCCCGGTCTTGACCCGCCGGCCCGGATATGCTATAATGCGTCTGAACGCATTGTTCACGAATAAGCGAAGGTGATAAGTACATGAACATACAGGAATGTGATATTCTGAACGCGCTGATGGACCGGCCCTTTTCGAGCCAGCGCGCCCTGGCCAAAGCCTCCGGTCACAGTCTGGGGATGGTCAACCGCTGTCTCAAATCGCTGACGGAGGCGGGCTATCTTGGCGATTCCGCCCGGCCCACCGAGAAGGCTGTCCGCGCCGCGCAGGCCCTATCCCCGAAACGCGCCGTGATCCTCGCGGCGGGCTTTGGGATGCGGATGGTCCCCATCAACACCGAGACGCCCAAGGGCCTGCTGGAGGTGCATGGCCAGCGGCTCATCGAGCGGACCATACGGCAGCTCCACGCGGCGGGCATCCGCGAAATCTATGTGGTCGTGGGCTTTATGAAGGAGCACTACGAATACCTGATCGACGAATACGGCGTGGAGCTGATCGTAAATGCCGACTATGCCGCCGGAAACAATCTGCACTCTCTGGCCCTGGCTCTGGACCACCTCTCCAACAGCTACATCATCCCCTGTGACATCTGGTGCGCCGACAACCCCTATCGCCGCCACGAGCTGTACTCCTGGTACATGGTCAGCGACCGAATGGACCCCGGCAGCTCCGTCCATGTCAATCGGAAACGGGAGCTTGTGTCCGTCCCCCGGAACTCCGTGGGCAACGCCATGCTGGGCATCTGCTATCTGACGGAGGAGGACGCCCCGATGGTCCGGCAGCGCATCCGGGAGCTCTGCCGGGACCCCAGGTACAACGACGCCTTCTGGGAGGCGGCCCTCGATCAAAATGGCCGGATGCTGACCGCCGCCCGGCTGGTTTCCGCCTCCGACTTCGTGGAGATCAACACCTATGAGCAGCTCCGGGACCTGGACAGCCGATCCAACCAGCTGCGGTCCGACGCGATCTCCGCGATCTGCCAGGCCCTGACGGTCCGGCCTGAGGAGCTTACGGACATCACGGTGATGAAAAAGGGCATGACCAACCGCTCCTTCCGCTTTACCTGCCGGGGATGCAGCTATCTCATGCGGATCCCCGGAGAGGGCTCCAACCGCCTCATAGACCGCCGCCAGGAGGCCGCAGTCTACGCCGCCATCGCCGGAAAGGGCCTTTGTCCTCCGGTGGTCTATATGGACCCGGATTCCGGGTATAAGCTCACGCGGTTTCTGGACCACGCCAGGGTATGCGACAGCCGGGACTGGAACGACGTCGCCCGATGTATGGAGCGGCTCCGGGACTTTCACCGGATGAAGCTGACGGTGGACCACACCTTTGACCTGTTCGGGCAGATCGTATTCTATGAATCCCTGTGGAATGGCGCGCCCTCGGTCTACCGGGACTACCGGCAGACCCGCGACCGGGTGCTGTCCCTCCGTCCCTATGTGGAGGCCCACGCGGAGCCGTATGTGCTGACCCATGTGGACGCGGTGCCGGACAACTTTCTCTTTGTCCAAAACAGCCATGGCCGGGAGGAGCTGCACCTCATCGACTGGGAGTACGCGGGAATGCAGGACCCGCATCTGGACATCGCCATGTTCTGCATCTATTCCATGTACAGCCGGGACCAGGTGGACCGGCTCATCGGGCTGTATTTCCCCGATGGCTGTGCAAAGGAGACACGCATCAAAATCTACTGCTTCATCGCCGCCGCGGGACTGCTCTGGAGCAACTGGTGCGAGTACAAGCGGGCCCTGGGCGTGGAGTTCGGCGCATACTCCCTCCGGCAGTACCGCTATGCCAAGGACTATTACAAGCTGGTCCGGGAAATGCTGGACGCCACGGGAGGTGACGAGATATGTACCGGGTAAAGCGTGCGATCCTCATGGCCGCCGGGCTGGGACTCCGTATGCGGCCTCTGACCCTGACCATTCCCAAGCCCCTGGTGCCTGTGGGCGGCGTTCCCATGATCGAAACGGCCATTACCGGCCTGCGCCGCCAGGGCATCCACGAAATCTATGTTGTGGTGGGGTATCTCAAGGAGCTGTTTGCCCCGCTGGAACGGGCCTATCCCGGCCTCCATCTGATCGAAAATCCCTACTACCGGACCTGCGGCAATATCTCCTCCCTGTATGTGGCCCGGTCCCATCTGGAGGACGCCATCATACTCGACGGGGACCAGGTCATCTATGACGACACCGTGCTCCGGCCGGAATTTGAGCGCTCCGGCTACAACTGCGTCCGGACCGACGGCAGCACCGGGGAGTGGCTGCTGACCGTTGAGGACGGGATCATCACCTCGTGCAGCCGCAGCGGCGGCTCCGGCGGCTATATCCTCTACAGCATCTCCCGCTGGAACGCGGAGGACGGCCGCCGCCTCCGAGCCCACCTGGAGCTGGAATTTGAGCAGAAGCAAAACCGTCAGCTCTACTGGGACGACGTGCCGCTGTTCTGCCACCCGGAAAAATACAGCCTGGGCATACGGGAGATGCCGCCAGACGCCGTCCGGGAGATCGACAGTCTCCGGGAGCTGGCGGAGCTGGACCCCAGCTACCGCTCCGATTGGGAAGGAGGCATGGACCGATGAAACGTCCGGCACGAAGCATCGACTGGCTTATCACTCTGGTACCCCTGGGCCTGATCGTGACCCTCTGCGCGCTGTTCCTCCTCTATCCGGAGCGCAGCACCCAGGTCCTGGGCCAGATACGGTTCTTCTTTGGAGATACCTTCGGCGGGTACTATCTGGTGATCGGCCTTGGCGTTTTTCTGCTGAGCCTGTATATCGCCCTGTCCAAATACGGAACCATCGTCCTGGGCGGCAAAAACGAAACGCCCAGGTATTCCTTCTTCGCCTGGGGCTGCATGATGTTCACCTGCGGTCTGGCGGCGGACATCCTGTTCTACTCCCTGTCCGAGTGGATCCTGTACGCCTCCGACCCGCACCTGGCGGAGCTGGGCAGCATCCAGGATTGGGCGGGCGTGTTCCCGCTGTTCCACTGGAGCCTGATCCCCTGGAGCTTCTATCTGACGCTGGCCGTGGCCTTCGGATTCATGCTCCACGTCCGGGGACGGGACCGCCAGAAATACTCCGAGGCCTGCCGTCCCATCCTGGGCCGTCACACCGACGGCATCCCCGGCCGCATCATTGACCTGCTGGCGGTGTTTGCGCTGCTGGCAGGCACCGCCACCACCTTCAGCGTGGCCACGCCGCTGATGGCGAGCCTCCTGGAGGCGCTGTTCCACACGGAGCTGAACCGAACCGCCGTGACGATCGCCATCCTGGCTGTCACCTGTGTGGTCTATACCTATTCCCTGCTCCACGGGTTCCGGGGCATCTGTATTCTGGCCAAGGTCTGCATCTATCTGTTCTTCGGTCTGCTGGCCTATGTGCTGCTGCTGGGCGGGCAGACCCGGTATATCCTCGAAACGGGGCTTTCCTCCCTGGGCCGGATGCTGCAAAACTTCCCGGAGCTGTCCACCTACACAGACCCCCTACGCACCACCTCGTTTCCCCAGAACTGGACCATCTACTACTGGGCCTACTGGATGGTCTGGTGCGTGGCCGCGCCCTTTTTCATTGGGAACATCTCCCAGGGCCGCACCGTGCGGCAGACCATCCTGGGCGGCTACTGCTTCGGGGCCGGGTCCACCGTGGTGAGCTTCATCATCCTCGGAAATTACTCCATGGGCCTGCAGATGACCGGCGGGGCGGACTTTCTCGGCATCTATCAGGAGACCGGGGACCTGTACGGCCTCATCGTGTCCATTCTGAGCACGCTGCCCTGCGCGCCGCTGGTGCTGGCGCTGGTGCTGCTGACCATGGTGGCCTTCTACGCCACCAGCTTTGACTCCATCGCCCTGACGGCCTCCTGCTACAGCTACCACACCCTGAGCGATGGGGCCGCGCCGCACAAGCTGGTACAGCTCATGTGGTGCATCCTGCTGATCCTGCTGCCCATGGCGCTGGTCTTTGCGGAAAGCTCCATGAACGCCCTCCAGTCGGTGAGCATCGTCGCCGCCTTCCCCATCGCGGCGGTACTGGTCCTGATTATATTGAGCTTTATGAAGGACGCAAGGGCCTATATGCGGGAATGAACCTCAAATATTTTCCGGCTTGAGCTGGAAGTACGCCTGCGTATGGTTGCACACGGGACACACCGACGGCGCGGATTTTCCCACGTGGATGTGGCCGCAGTTGCGGCACTGCCAGACCATGTCTCCATCCCTGGAGAACACCAGACCATTTTCCACATTCCGGAGCAGCTTCCGGTAGCGCTCCTCGTGCTCCCGCTCCACCCGGGCCACCCGCTCCATGCGCTGGGCGATCTCCTCGAAGCCCTCCTCCCTGGCCTCCCTGGCAAACCGGGGATACATCTCCGTATGCTCGTACCGCTCCCCCTGGGCAGCCGCGGCCAGGTTTGCCCCGGTGTCCGAGAAGTCGCCGCCGTTGAGGTATTTGTACCACAGCTCCGCGTGCTCCTTCTCGTTGGCGGCCGTCTCCTCAAAGATGGCCGCGATCTGCTCGTAGCCGTCCCGCCGGGCGACGCCCGCATAAAAGGTGTAGTTGTTCCTGGCCTCGGATTCCGCCGCGTAGGCCGCCATCAGGTTGCTCTCGGTCTTTGACCCCTTTAATTCCATAAAAATCCTCCTTATACAGGCTTCAAGGCGCCTTCCGCGCCGTCAAACGCTTTTCGGCGTCTGACAGAAGCCCGGTATAGGGAGGATTCCCGATATTTCCTTGTTTTATACTGTTTTCCCATAAAGCGAAGTATTTTATGGAAAAGCAGGCTTATTGCGCCTTTGTCTGCTCCAGCGCCCGGGCAAGCTGGTCCGGGCATGAGGTGGGCTTCATGCCGCAGGTGATGCCCTTCATGCGGGAGATGGCCTCGTCCACGTCCATTCCATCCACCAGCGCGGAAACGCCCTTGCCGTTGCCGTTGCAGCCGCCCTCAAAGGCCACGTTCCGCACCTTGCCATCCTCCACGGAAAATGTGATCTTCCGGGAACATACGCCCTTGGTCTTGTATTCATAATCCACGGTTTTTACCTCCTTTTTTTGCTTCATTTTAGCACACTTCTCCGCCGGAATCAATGGGGGATCTCCGTCAGGTCCGCCGCTGCGGCCTCCGTGTACTCCAGCAGCGCCGCCGGCTCCAGCAGCACCTGGAGTCCCCGCGCTCCGCCGGACACGGCGATCTCATCGTAGAGCAGCGCCGTCTCCTCGATGAAGGTGGGATACTTCTTCTTCATGCCCACGGGGCTGCACCCGCCCCGGATATAGCCCGTCAGCCCCAGAAGCTCCTTCATGTGGGTCATCTCCACCTTCTTGTCCCCGGCGGCTATCGCCGCTTTTTTCAGATCCAGGGTGCAGCTCACGGGAATACAGAACACCAGTATCCCCTTCCGCTCTCCCCTGGCCACCAGGGTCTTGAAGATCCGGTCCGGGTCCATGCCGGTGGCCGCCGCCACGTGCATTCCGCCCAGGTCGTTTTCGTCGTATGGATACTCCACCGCCCTGTAGGCGATCCCGGCCGCGTCCAGCAGCCGCATCGCGTTGGTCTTGTTCATGCCGCTACCCTCCATACATTGTTTTTTGCCGCCGCTTATGGTATCATGTATCATACAACCGAAAAGGAAGTGATGGAATGTCCGATCCACTTGCGCCGCTGCTGGCGCGGCTGGAGGCCCTGGGCGACGAGAAATACCGGCGCTTCAACGAGGGCCTGATCCCCGGCGCGGAAAACACCTCCTACGGGGTGCGGATGCCCCAGCTTCGGCGCATCGCCAAAGAGCTGCTCCGGGGTGACTGGCAGAGCTTTTTATCCGCCGCCAGGGGCAGCCCGGTATATGAGATCACCATGCTCCGCGGCCTGGTCACGGCCACCGCCCCCTGCGGCTATCCCCGGCGGCTGGATTTGCTCCGGGACTTCGTGCCGGAGATCCGCAACTGGGCTATCTGCGACTGCGTTGCCGGCAGCATCCGGGACGGAAAGAAGCACCTGCCGGAAACCTGGGCGTTCCTTCAGCCCTATCTGCGGGGCCGGGAGGAATTTGCGCTGCGGTTCGCCGTGGTCATGCTCATGGACGATTTTCTCACGGAGGACTACATTGATCGGGTGCTGGACACCCTGAGCGGCATCCGCCACGACGGATATTATGTCAACATGGCCGTGGCCTGGGCCCTGTCCGAGTGCTTTATACAATTCCGGGACCCGACCCTGGCGCTGCTCCGGCGGCAGAGCCTCTCCCCCTGGGTCCAGAACAAGGCCATCCAGAAGTGCCGGGAGAGCCGCCGGGTCACGCCGGAGGACAAGGCGCTCCTTTTAAGCTACAGGCTTCAGTCCCCCAAATAGAACAATCTGTCCTTGCGGTTTTCCGTGTCGGCCAGATTGTTATAGGCCACATAGCGGTAGTTCTGCACCAGGGTCCGGAGGTCTGTGGCCTGGTCCGCCTGGAAGTAGTTTCCCTCCGCGTCCCGGCAGCCCAGGGCCGTAATGACCGGCATCCGGGTATAGAGGTCCGCCAGATAGGCGTTGTAGTCCGGCATTTCCAGCCCCGCCACCTGCAGCAGCAGCGTGGACAGATAGTTCATGCTGATCTCGTCGATCCAGCCCTCCGGGATGTCGTAGTTGGCCCACAGGATGAACCGGGTGATATAGCGCTTTTGCTGGGTCTCATCGTCCATCTGGCTGACGGACTGGCCCATGACCTCGCTGTAGAAGGCGTCCTCGATAAAGGGCTGATGGTCCCCAAACATCAGGATGATGGTCGGCTCCTCCACCTCGGAGAAGTATTCCAGCAGCTCCTGAAAGGCGTCGTCCGTGCGCTTGATGAGGGACAGGTACTGGTCCGTCTTGGGGTACTCCTTCTCCGTGGAGGTCAGATACACCTCCTGGTCAAAGTTGTCGAACTTCTGGTCGTAGCTGGAGTGGGACTGCATGGTGACGTTGAACAGGAAGAAGGGCTGGTCGTCCTTGTTCTCGTACATCTCAATGACCTTCTGAAAATCATACTCGTCGCTGACATACCGCCGGAGAATGATGTCCTCGTCGGGATAGCGCTGCTTCAGCAGCCGCTTATAGAGGCTGTAGCTGTAGCCGCTGGACTTGTACCGCTCGATGATGTCCTCGTCAACGATGTCCTCCAGGGTGATGAAATCCCGGAACCCCATCAGGTCGTAGACGCTGACCCGGTTCCAGCTGCTCTCAAAGTAGGGATGGAAGGCGTCGGCGGTGTAGTTCTGATGCAGCAGCGTGGACACCAGTCCGGGCTGCTGCTGCTTCACATAGAGCTGATAGGCGTTGCTCCCCGCCGGGAGAAAGGCCATGGTATTTCCCGTCAGGAACTCAAACTCCGTGTTGCTGGTGCCGGTGCCGATGGTGGACACATAGACGTTGCCCTGGATCGTGTTCTCCTCCAGGCTGTCGATAAAGGGCATATAGGGGATGTTCGTTTCAATATCCCCCACCACCCGCAGGTCTGAAAAGCTCTCGTTCATGATGACGATGATATTGGGCGTGACGCCCTGCTCCCCGGCGGTCAGAATGGAATTCACATACTCCTCCGCCTCCGTCCGGTCCATGCCCTGGCGCACCAGCGCCGTGACCAGAATGTTGTCCGTGCCGTCGGCGAGCTGCTCCGCCACGATGTCCTCCACCGCGTCCGCGTCATAGCCGGAGGGCTCCACCAGCCAGAGGTACTTGGTGTTCAGCGTGAACTCCAGCAGCGCGCCGTGGTTCCTGTAGCCGCGGGTCTGATTAAAGAAGTCCGGCTTGAGCCCGTTGTCCGCCACAATGTCCGTGCAATAGAAGGTATAGGCGAAGCCGCCCACCACCAGCAGGCACAGGGCCCGGACCACGAGCTTTGCCGGCAGCTTCCATCGGCTCATGCGGAGCCGGGAGGCCGCCGCCATCAGCGCCGCCGTCAGCGCCACCGCGAACAATATCTCATAGCCGATCTCGTAGGTATAGCCCGCCGCCACGTTGGCCGCCGTGGCGATGCTGCCCAGGTCCATGGGTACCAGAGGGCTGCCCTTGAACTCCTTGACGTACATATTGGCGATGCCGAACAGCAGCACCACCGGGCTGACCGTCAGGATGGAGATACGCAGGCTGCCGCTCAGTCCAAACACCAGCAGGTACAGCAGCATATACACCACATAGTTGGCCAGCACGTCCTCGTCCCCGGACAGAAAGCCGGTGATATAATTGCCGTTGAGCCGCTCCACGGCGATCATCATGATAAGGGGCGCGGCAGTCATCAGCCAGACCATGCAGATGCCGCGGAGCCATCTGGGACTTGTCCACCGGACCGCCAGCATCGGCCAGACCAGCAGCGCCGCCCCAAGGCTCACCGCGTACATGAGCCAGCCCCAGTCCTCTACAGCAAGGAATTTCTCGTATTGGACCGCGATCAGAGCGAACAGCACAAAGGATATGACCGCTCCAATACGAACGGACCGCCGTGAATACTGCATCTAAGAAACACTCCATTGTAAAAATCTCTCCGGTCATTATAGCACAACATCCGCAAAAGTGTATGAACAACCCGTAAAAAAACAGTGAAAAGCCCGGAGCTGACCGATTTGGGACAGCTCCGGGCGCCGAATTATCTTGTCTTGCCGGCCTTGCAGACGGCATTTCGCTGGGAGATGGCCTCCAGGACCTGATTCTTCCGCTGAATACGGCCGGCCTCATCCGGGCATTGTTCCATTTCCCGCAGCAGATCATAGATGTGGCGTTCGTACTCCTCCGAGGCCCCCGTTGACACCGGATCCGCAAGGTGCAGCGCCTCGGCCACCGGGGAAAGCTCCGGATAGCGCTGGGCCAGCACATCGGCGGTGCGGCGCAGGGCGCGCATCTGGCGGGTATTGTCCGCCTGCTTCTGCTCCACCACGCGGACGCTGTCCCGGACGTTGTCCGCCGCGATCAGGCCGATGGCCGCCAATCCCAGCACCACCAGATCACACAGGGTCGGTATCCACATGGGAATCCATCTGCCCAGGAGCATAAACACCACGCTCAGCGCAAGCTGAACCACCAGATAGATGATGCCGATGCGGAAAATGGGGAAACCGTAGAACCGGCTCCGGGCCGATGTGCCGTCGGAGAAGGCCACATACACAAACAGGAGCTGCGCGGCTATGGCGATCAACGCAAACACATAGGAAAGCCAGAACACCCCCGTCTTGGGGAACGGCGCGATAAACACGATCAAGGAAAACAGCACCAGCAGGATGCCTGCCACTGCCAATACAGAATACTTCTGCTTCATGGCTCATTCTCCCTTCTTTTTGCCGCACTCCGGGCAGAATTTTCCGGTGATGCCCGTCTGCCCGCAGGAGCAGGTCCAGGTCCCATCCGGGCGCGGCGCACCGCACTCGGCGCAGAATTTCCCGGTGTTTCTGGCCCCGCAGCTACAGGTCCAGCTCTCCGCTGTCTGGGGCTTGGGCGCGCCGCACTCCGAGCAGAACTTGCCCGTATTCTGCGCGCCGCAGGCACAGGTCCAGCTCTCCGCCGTCTGGGGCTTGGGCGCGCCGCACTCGGCGCAGAATTTCCCGGTGTTCTGAGCACCGCAGCTACAGGTCCAGCTCCCTGCCGGAACGCTGCCGGGCTCCATCATCCCGGACACCGCGTTCCGGGTGGTGCTGGCGATGGAGCCCATGGCTCCCATGGCCACGCCCAGACCCATCAGGTCCCCCAGACCGCCGGAGCCGCCGCCCTCGCCGATCTGTCCGGTGGCGTTCAGCCCCACCTGCCGGGCCGTCTCCTGCTGATAGCTGTATCCCTTGAGGCGCATTTCCTCCGCCTCCACCAGAATGGCCTGACGCTTGGCCTCGGCCTCCGCCTTGGCGGCGATGATCTGCATCTCCGCCTGGGTCTCGGCCTCCACCCGCATACGGTCGCGGGCGGCCTCGGCGGTCCTTTGCCGGATGGCCTCCTGCCGGACGTCCAGGACCTCCTGGGCGAACTGCTGCTTGAGCCGGATGAAGTTCTCATCGTCATCCGGGGTGACAATGCGGTTCACGAAGAAGTCCGGCATGGTCAGGCCGTATTCCCGCAGCTCCTGATTGATGACGGCCTTCATGCCCTGGCTCAGCTCCAGCAGCTTGTCGTCGATCTCCAGAATATTGATGTTCTCCTGGCGGATGGTCTGGGCCAGATAGGTCTTGATATGGGTGACGATCATGCCCCGCAGATAGCCGGTCTGACGGCTGACGCCGCCCACGGTGCCGGTGCTCAGCAGGTCCTCCTGGCCAATGCCGGAGCCAGTTCCCACCAGCTTCAGCAGCAGCCGCCTGGGGTCGCTGACCTTCAGGCTGAACTCGCCGCCCGCGCCCAGCTCCACATAGAAGCCGTTGACCGGGTCCTTCACCCGGACCTTGGAGTCGGTCCCCCACTTGATCCCCATCTGGGTGGTCAGATTGATGAAATAGACTTCGGCATGGAAGGTTTTGGTGGAATCCGTGGGGAGCTTGTAGAATTTCTCCAGGATCGGCAGGGACTGGGTCTCCAGGGTATGCCGTCCCGGTCCCAGGCTGTCCAGCGCCTGACCGTCCCGGAAGAACACCGCCTCCTGAGTCTCATGGACGATGAGCTGGGAGCCCATGTTGAAATCCTCAACGGGGTGCTTCCAGATAAAGGTCTTGTTGTCGCCCTCGTACTTGATGATGCTGGCCACGCCCTGGCGGGAGATGCGCTCCTTTGCAATCTGGGCCTGAACGTCGTTCTCGGCGCCGCAGGCCGGGCAGCGGTAGGTGGCCGCGTTTTTGTCCGCCCGGAGCCGGATGCCGCACTGGGCGCAGACAAATTCCTCGGTATGGCTCTGCTCCGCAGTGGTGTTGATTAGCTCCTTGCAGACGGGGCATTTCGCCTTTTCGCCCTTGGCTGCGTCAAAGACCACGCTGTTCCCGCAGTGGGGGCATACCCGGCTCATCATGCGGTTGGCCTGAATATCAATGACCTGACCGCAGCGGCAGGTGATCGCTTTTTTCGCGAACAGGCCGCCGGACACCCGCACATAGCTCTGGCAGCTAGGGCATTCAATCACAAACTTTGCCATGATTCTCCTCCTCTCAATTCCCATAGAAATCGGAAATCAACTGGGCATTGGACAGCACCTCGTTGTTGCCGGTGCTCACCGCATACCAGGAATCGGCGCTGCCGCTGTAGTACACCTGGGCAAAGCTGCCGCAGCCGCTGAATGCGTCGTCCCGGATGATGCTCATTTCTCCCTTGAACCACACCCAGTAGAGGCTGTCGCAGTAGGCAAAGGTCCCGGATTCAAGGATCGACACCCCGGCGGGGATCGAAATGCCCTGGAGGTAGTCGCACTCCTTGAAGGCCCCTTCGCCGATGTAGGTGACAGTGCTGGGGATACTCACCTCATAGAGGGCGTCCGCGGCAAAGCAGTAGTTCCCAATGGAGGTCAGGCCCTCAGGCAGCGTCACCCAGGTCATGCTGCCGCAGCAGTCGAAGGCGCTCTCGCCCAGGCTGGTGGTGCCGACGCCCAGGCTGGCGCCGCTGAGACTGTCGCAGCTATAGAAGGCCTCGTCCCCGATGACCAGTCCATCGTTGTCCGCGATCCAGATCTCGCCGATACCGTCGCACCCGGAAAAGGCGCTGGCCCCGATATAGGTGATGGTGGCCGGCAGGGAAATGCTGCTGAGCGCTCCGTCCTGATAGAACGCGCAGTCGCCGATCACCGAGAGGGTATCGCTGATGCCCAGATTCCATAGCTGCGGGCATTCCCGGAACGCGCCCTCGTCGATCGTCGTCACGCCGCTGGTGAGCACCACGGTCCCCAGATTGTCACAGTACGCAAAGGCATAATTTCCCACCTCCGCAGTGGAGGGGATCGTCACAGAGACGAGGCTGTCGCAGCTGGAAAAGGATTTTTCGCCCAGATAGCCCACGCCTTCCTCCAATGTCAGGCTCTCCAGATTGGATTGGTAGAATGCCTGCTTCCCCACATTCTGTACCGTGCCGGGAATGGTAATGCTTTTCAGACTTCCGCAGTCGTAAAACGCATACTCGCCAATCTCCACAAGGCCCTCGTTCAATGTCACGGAATTCAGATAGTCGCAGCCTTCAAAGGCGCTCTCGCCCAGATACTCCAGACTGTCCGGCATCACCACAGCCGTGAGGCTGTCGCAGTTATAGAACGCTTTTTTCTCAATAGACGTCGTATTCGCGCTGAGATTGATTCTGGTCAGGCCGTCGCAGCCCGCAAAGGCATAGCTCCCCACCCAGGTGTAGTTGGCCGGCACGTCCACGGGGGTATTGTCCCATGACACATTCTCAAAGCAGTCCTCGCCGAAGCCCGTCACCAGGGTCCCGTCCAGAATGGTCGGAAAAAAGGCGTCGTCGTCGCTGTCCTCATATTTGGTATAGTCATAATCGCTGGGGTAGAACTGGAGACCGCCATTCTCGTCCACGCCGAACCAGGGATACTCCTCCGAGGTGAGGATCACAGGCTCCTGGCCCAGCCAGGCGGTACACGCCTCGATGCCCTTTTCCTCCGCGTCTG
>CAZBOR010000006.1:0-30104 GCA_964493585.1 uncultured Oscillospiraceae bacterium | reverse complement strand
GCCTCGGTGCTGTCGTCGGGATAGAGGATGCAGGTGATGGCCTCGATCTCGTTGCGCTCCCGCATGGCGCCGGAGTAGTCCCCGTGGTTGAAGGCGGACAGGTCCAGCTTCACCACCACCGGCTCCGCGCTCCAGAGCCGCAGCACGTTGACGGTCTTGCCGCCGTAGCCCACCACCGGCACGTCGTATGGCACCGCCAGGATGGTCTGGGCGTCCCTGGTCACATAGCGCTCCCGGCCGTCTTCCTCCACGACGCGCTCCACGCGGCCGCCGAACTGGACGCAGACGGCCTCGTCGGTCTTTTTGCTCTCCCAGGGATAGCCGTACTCCAGCCAGGCGTCCGGCTCCTCGGTCTGGTAGCCGTCCACGATCTTCTGCCGGAACAGGCCGAAGCGGTAGCGGATGCCCATGCCCACGCCGGGAACGCCCAGATAGGCCATGGAGTCCAGAAAGCAGGCCGCCAGACGGCCCAGGCCGCCGTTGCCCAGTCCGGGGTCCTTTTCACACTCGCAAAGGTCATCCAGGCTGATGCCCAGGTCCTTCAGTCCCTCCCGGACCAGGTCCTCCATGTCCAGATTGATGAGGTAGTTCCGGAGCAGCCGCCCGATGAGGAACTCCATGGAGAAATAGTGGACCTTCTTCTGATGGAGCCGGATGTGGCGCTGGGAGGTCTGGGTGCGGAGCTTGCTGGTGGTGCTGGAGATCAGATAGACCAGCAGCTCATATTTTTCAAAGGTGGAGCACTCGGAAACGGGCTTGGCAAAGGTCTCCAGGGCCTTTGCCTCATAGGCCACCTTAAAGTCTTCTTTTCCTGCGAACATATGCGATCAGTCCTTTATGCTTTTTTGTTGGTCGGGATTCGCTGGAGGAGCAGCCCGCCGATTGGCGGGACCTCCACGGCCACGGAGTACGGCTCCCCATGACAGGGGATCGGCTCTGCGGTGAGGGGTTCATAGTTGCCCTTGCCGCTGCCCCCAAACGCCTTGTAGTCGGAGCACAGCAGCTCCCGGTACTGTCCGGGATAGGGGACGCCGATGCGAAAGCCGGTGTAGACAGCGGGTTGGAAGTTCAGAAGCACCGTCACCGCCTGGGTCGGATGTCTGCCTGTGCGGCGGTAGAGCAGGATGCTCTGGGCCGCGTCGTCGGCGTCCAGCCAGTGGAAGCCCTCCCAGCTCCGGTCGTCCTGCCAGAGCGCGGGCGTATTCCGGTAGAGGTGGTTCAGGACGGCAGTGTACTGCTGATGGGCCTTGTGGGAGGGATAGTCCAGAAGGAACCACTCCAGGGACTCATACTCCCGCCACTCGATGAAGGGTCCATACTCCGTGGACATGAAGCTGAGCTTGCCGCCGGGATGGGTGATCTGGTACAGGGCCAGGAGCCTCAGTCCCGCGAACTGCCGCCAGTAGTCTCCCGGCATCCTTCCCATGAGGCTCTTTTTGCCGTGGACCACCTCGTCGTGGCTCAGGGGCAGGATAAAGCGCTCGGAAAAGCCGTAGGCCATGGAAAAGGTCAGCCGGTCGTGGCAGCCGCTGCGGTAGGGGAAATCCGTCTGGCAGTAGTCCAGGGTGTCGTTCATCCAGCCCATGTCCCACTTGTAGTCGAAGCCCAGGCCGCCGGAGGCGGTGGAGCCGGTGACGTGGGGCCACGCGGAGCTCTCCTCCGCGATGGTGATGGCGCCGGGAGCGTAGCTGTGGACCAGGTCGTTAAGCCGCCGGAGCAGGTCCACGGCCGAGAGGTTTTCCTCTCCTCCCTGTTCATTATACTGCTTTTCGGCCCAATCCGGAAGTCCAAAATTCAAATACAGCATACTGGTAACGCCGTCCACCCGGAGTCCGTCGGCGTGATAGACCAGCAGCCAGTACAGGGCCGAGGACAGCAGGAAGCCGGAGACCTCGCTGCGGGCGTAGTCGAATTTATAGGTCCCCCACTCCGGATGGTCCGCGGCCTCATAGAGCATCCCGCCGTTAAAGCGGCCCAGGCCATGGGCGTCCCGGCAGAAGTGGCCCGGCACCCAGTCCAGAATGACGCCCAGCCCGTTCTGATGGGCCTTGTCCATGAAATACATGAAGTCCTTGGGGGAGCCGTAGCGGCTGGTGGGGGCGAAGAAGCCCGTGACCTGATAGCCCCAGGAGGCGTCAAGAGGATGCTCCATCACCGGCAGCAGCTCCAGATGGGTGTAGCCCATATCCCGCGCATAGGGGATGAGCCGGTCCGCCAGCTCCCGATAGGTCAGGAAGGGGTAGTCCGGGTCTGCGGGGGATTCCTGCTGCCGCCAGGAGCCCAGATGGACCTCGTAGATGTTCATGGGCCGGGGGCTTTTCCGGGTCTTTTGGGCGGCGCGCCAGCGGCCGTCGCCCCACTTATAGCCGTCCAGGAAGGCGATCCTGGAGGCGGTGCCGGGCCGGACCTCGGCGGAAAAGGCATAGGGGTCTGCCTTGTAGAGCACCTCGCCATCGGGCGTGGTGATGCGGTATTTGTAGAGCTGTCCCTCTCCGGCGCCGGGGATCACGCCGGAGTAGATGCCGGTGGAGCCCTGGGGAAGGAGCGCCTCGCCCTGCCAGTCGTTGAAGTCCCCCACCACGTCCACGGACGCCACGTCGGGACACCAAAGGGTGAACCGGACGCCGCCGGGGACCGGGTGCGCGCCGAAGAGCCGGTAGCTGTGGTAGTAGGTCCCCTGGTTGAACAGATAGAGCTTCTCAGGGGTCAGTCTGGTATCGGTGATATTCATGTCTGCACCTCGCAATTCCGGGGGAGAGTCCCCCTGATGTTGTGCTGTTTACAGATCGGTCCTCTAGCCTTATTTTACCGTTGACTTGCCCAGGTGTCAAGCAACGCGATGCGTTTGACCGGCAGAATCTCGTAAAATTGCCCACGGAAAAGGGGTATGCCGTATGAATCTTTCTGCGAAGGCCGCGTTTTCCAGCCGGAAAACCGCTTCAGGAGAGCGTCCGCGCCGCACATCCGGCCGGACAGTCTGAGCGCCGCAGGCGGCCCGGCCTGCGGCGCATGACTACTGCTCCACCATCAGCTTGCGCTTTTTCCAGAAACCGCTGAGATAGTAGAACCAGCCGATGATGGTGCTGACGAAGCCCGCCAGGGCATTTCCCCAAAAGTAGCCCCAGACGCCCATACCGCAGGGTCCGGCCAGGAGAATGCACAAGCCGATGCGGACGATCACGCCGTCCAGCAGGGCGGTGATTAGGGACAGTGAGCCGTTGCCGATGCCGTTGATTAGGGCGATCCCGGCGGTCATGGTGGCAAAGCCCAGATACATCACCACCAGCGTGACGATGTACTGCCCCGCCTGGGCCAGCACGTCCGCGTCCTGGGTAAAGAGCCGGAAGATGGGGACCGGGATCAGCAGGCACACCGCCGCCACCACTACGAAGAACACCATGCAGTAGAGGTTGCCGAACCAGAATACCCGCTTTACCCGGTCATATTTCCCGGCGCCCAGATTCTGCCCGAACATGGTGGCCGAGGCGGTGGAGATGGAATTCGTGATGATGAACATAATGGATTGCAGCTTGCTGCCGATCCCCAGCACCGAGGAGAACACCAGACCGTAGCTGTTGACGCCGGCGGTCACATAGAGCATGGAGACATTGATGGCCGTGGTCTGGACCGTCAGAGGCAGGCCCAGGCCGCTCAGGGATCTGAAGGTCCGGCCGTCCACGGCAAAGCTCCTCAGCTTGAAATCAAAGCCAAAGCTGTCCCGGCGGACGTAGAGATAGATCATGGAGACAAGAAAGGACACCGCCTGAGAGACGATGGTCGCCAGCGCCGCGCCTGCGGCCCGCATTCCCAGGGGACCCACAAAAATCAGGTCCAGGATCACATTGAGGCAGGCGGAGATGGCGATGAAGATAAAGGGCCGGGTGGAGTCGCCCATGCCCCGCAGCACCGCCGAGACCGTGTTGTAGCCATAGACGAAGAACATTCCCGCCGAGCAGATCACCACATAATCCTCGGCCTGCTCCATGGCCTCCTCCGGCGTGTTGAGCAGCGTCAGCAGCGGCGTGTGGAGAGCGATGCCCAGCACGGTAAACAGCAGGGAGAACCCGGCGACGGCGGTGAACAGCGTGCCGATGGTCCGGCGGATGCCCGCATGGTCCCCGGCGCCCACAAGCTGCGAGATAAAGATCTGGCCGCCGGAGGCGTAGCCGATGGCCAGGCAGCACAGCAGCCAGGTGATCTGGCCGCCGATGGACACCGCCGACAGGCCGGAGGACCCCACGAACTGCCCCACCACCACCATATCCACCAGGTTGTAGATCGTCTGCAGGGCGTTGGACAGCATAAAGGGGAAGGAAAAACGCAGCAGCTCCCGGCCCACGCTGCCCTTGGTCAGGTCCCGGATCATTGTCTGTTCCATGAACGATCTGTAGCTCCTTTCCGCCATATATAGATATGAAAATAATCGGATGTCGAGAGCATTATAGCATAGATGGCATTCATACGCAAGCCAAGGTTTTCCGCTGCCGCATTTTGGAAAAAAGCGCCGGAGCGGCGCCTGTGCCGCCGCCGTCACAGAATATTTTTAATTTTCCTCTTTCCTTCTGCGGAAAATTAGGGTAGAATAGGGACGGGTAATCCGACGCCCCGGCTTTTGCCGGGATGCAACACAAAGGAGAATGAGAGCATGAACGAACCAAAGCATAAGCGTGTGCTGCTGAAAATCAGCGGCGAGGCTCTGGCCGGGGACGCAAAGCGCGGATTGGATTTTGACGTGATTGGTCGGGTCTGCGACGTGGTCAAGCAGTGCGTACGCTCCGGCGTACAGGTGGCCATCGTGGTGGGCGGCGGAAACTTCTGGCGCGGCCTCAAGGATGGCGGCGACCGGATGCAGCGGGTCCGGGCCGATCACATGGGAATGCTGGCCACCACCATCAACGCCCTGGCCATCGCCGACTGCCTGGAGCAGCGGGATGTGGAGGTCCGGGTCCAGACCGCCATCGAGATGCGGGCCATCGCCGAGCCGTATATCCGCCAGCGGGCCTGCCGCCATCTGGACAAGGGCCGCGTGGTGATCTTCGGCTGCGGCACCGGAAACCCCTACTTTTCCACGGACACCGGCGCGGCTCTGCGGGCTGCGGAGATCGACGCGGACGTGATTCTTTTGGCCAAGAACATCGACGGGGTCTACGACAGCGATCCGGCCACGAATCCCGACGCCAAGCGGTACGACGACATCACCTATGCCGAGGTGCTCTCCAAGCAGCTCCAGGTCATGGACTCCACGGCCACCAGCCTGTGCATGGACAACAAGATCCCCGTGTTCGTCTTTGCCCTGAAGCAGCCGGAGAACATCCTCAAGGCCGCCATGGGCGAGAACATCGGCACCTATGTCCACGGCTAAGCTCTCGTAGTGTTCTTCCCGATAAGGCTTCCTTTTAGGAAGCCTCATGGGCAAACGCTTTTTAAGCGTTTGAGGAAAGACCGGTATCAATACATACTTTAGGAGGCGTTTCACATGAAAGTTGATATGACACCCTACACCAGAAAGATGGACAAGACCCTGGAGGTCCTGCTGAGCCAGTTCGCCGCCGTCCGGGCCGGACGGGCCAACGCCGCCGTGCTGGACCGCATCACCGTGGAATATTACGGCGTGGACACGCCCGTCAATCAGGTGGGCTCCATTGTCTCTCCCGACCCCAGGACGCTGGTGATCGAGCCGTGGGACAAGAGCCTGCTGAAAAAAATCGAAAAGGCCATCCAGGTCAGCGACCTGGGCATCCATCCCCAGAACGACGGCCGCATCATCCGGCTGGTTTTCCCCCAGCTCACCGAGGAGCGCCGCAAGGACCTGAGCAAGCAGGTCCGGAAATACGGCGAGGAGAGCAAGGTCGCCATCCGCAACATCCGCCGGGAGGCCATGGACGCCATCAAGGCCATGAAGAAAAAATCCGAGATCACCGAGGACGACCAGAAAACCGCCGAAAAGGATCTCCAGAAGATCACGGACGACTACATCAAAAAGGTGGACACCCAGTGCGCCGCCAAGGAGAAGGAGCTCATGGAGCTGTAATCGGCCGGAACAGAGATATTTCCTGCGGACCAGTGTGCCCACTGGAGTGGCAATCCGTCTTTCGCTGCGGCGGGAGCGCGGATTGCCACGCTGGACTTTTGCCTGCTCCGCCGCGCTTTTCCTGCTCTATGGCCCCAAGGAGGAACGGATTTGGCTATTTTTAAGAAACAGGAGGCTCCCATGCCCCGGCATATCGCCATCATCATGGACGGCAACGGCCGCTGGGCCAAAAAGCGGATGCTGCCCCGGACCGCCGGCCACGCCGCCGGCGCGGAGACCTTCCGGCGGATCGCCCTGTACTGCCGGGAGATCGGGGTGAAATACCTGACGGTTTACGCCTTCTCCACGGAGAACTGGAAGCGGCCCCAGGAGGAGGTCTCCAAGATCATGTCCCTGATGAAGGACTATCTGCTGGAGGCCATTCGGGATATGCAGAAAAACCACGTTCGCATTCGCTTCTTCGGAGACCTCAGCGCCCTGAGCCCGGAGCTTCAGTCCCTGGCGGCGGAGGCCAGCCGGGAGTCCGAGGAATTTACGGATTCCCAGGTGAATATGTGCATCAACTACGGCAGCCGGGACGAGATCCTCCGGGCCGCCCGCCGCTGGGCCAGGGAGTGCGCGGAGTCGGGCCGGGACCCGGATTCGCTGACCGAGGCGGACTTTTCGGATATGCTCTATTCCGCCGGAGTGCCGGACCCGGACCTCATCATCCGGCCGGGCGGCGAGCTCCGCATCTCCAACTTCCTGCTGTGGCAGGCGGCCTATGCGGAGCTGTACTACACCGACGTGCTCTGGCCCGACTTTGACCAGCGGGAGCTGGACAAGGCGGTCGAGGCGTTTCAGGCCAGAAACCGGCGGTTTGGAGGGATTTGACCATGAAATCGAGACTCCTCGTGGCGGCGGTGGGCATCCCGCTGCTGCTGGTGATTTTGTTTTTGTGTCCTAAGATCATAGCGGTGCTGGCGGTCTCCATCCTGTCCGCCATCGGCGCCCGGGAGCTGCTGCACACCACCGGCATCGTCTCCCACACCCGGATGCTGCTGTATTCCATGGCTGCGGCCTTCCTGCTGCCGCTCTGGAACTATTGGGGCAGTCCGGCGCTGCCCGGCGCGGTGGGCCTGCTGCTGTTTGGCCTGCTGCTGTTCGTGGAGGCTCTGGCCGCCTATCCGGCGGTACGGTTCCAGTGCGTCACCGGCTGCCTGTTCGCCGGGATCGTGATTCCCGCGTGCCTTGGCAGTATTGCGCGCATCCTGCTGCTGGACCGGGGCCGCTATCTGGTGCTGGTCCCCATTCTGATCCCCTTTCTGGCCGACGCGGGCGCCTATTTCGCC
Source organism: uncultured Oscillospiraceae bacterium (assembly GCA_964493585.1). Classification (GTDB taxonomy): domain Bacteria; phylum Bacillota; class Clostridia; order Oscillospirales; family Oscillospiraceae; genus HGM13006. The sequence continues at coordinate 22,742 of CAZBOR010000006.1, read as the reverse complement.
GGGCGCTTCCTGGGAAAGCACAAGATGGCCCCGGTGCTCAGTCCCCACAAAACCGTCGAGGGCGCCGTGGGCGGCGTGCTGACGGGCATTGTCTCCATGCTGCTCTACGGTCTGGTGATGGAGCTCGGCTTCGACCTGAACTATCATTTCGGCTCCGGCGTGATCTATGGCCTGGTGGGGTCCCTGGTGTCCATCGTGGGGGACCTGGCCTTTTCCATGGTCAAGCGGGAGACCGGCATCAAGGACTACGGCACGCTGTTCCGCGCCCACGGCGGCGTGCTGGACCGATTCGACAGCGTGATCTTCGCCGCGCCCGTGGTGGAGGTGCTGCTGTATCTGCTGCCGCTTTTGTGAGCGCGGCAGGATCCCATGCCGTACTATCCCCGCAGCTCCGCGCATACCCTAGTAAAAGGCGGGGTCCGGGCATCACGGCATCAGAGGTGTCACCCATATGAAAGCAATTTCAGTTTTAGGAAGTACAGGCTCCATTGGCCGGCAGACGCTGTCGGTGGCGGAGCATCTGGGCCTGAGGGTCTGCGCCCTGACGGCCAAGGAAAACGTGGACCGCATGGAGGCCCAGGCCCGGCAATTCCGGCCCAGCCTCTGCGTCATGGCCGACGAACAGGCGGCGGCGGAGCTAAGGCGCCGCCTGTCCGGCCTTCCCATCGCCGTGAAAAGCGGCATGGAGGGGCTGATCGAGGCGGCCGCCATGGACGAGGCGGACGTGGTCATCACGGCGGTCATGGGAATGGTGGGCCTGCGGCCCACCCTGGCCGCCATCGAAGCGAAAAAACGCATCGGTCTGGCGAACAAGGAGACCCTGGTATGCGCCGGGGAGCTTGTGATGGACGCGGCGGACCGCTTCGGCGCGGAAATCGTCCCGGTGGACTCCGAGCACAGCGCCGTTTTCCAGTGCCTCATGGGGTGCCGGGACCGGAGCGAGATCCGGCGGCTGATCCTGACGGCCTCCGGCGGACCCTTTTACGGAAAGAAATTCGAGGAGCTGGAGACGATCAAAAAGGAGGACGCCTTCCGGCATCCAACCTGGACCATGGGGGCCAAGATCACCATCGACTCCGCCACCATGATGAACAAGGGGCTGGAGGTCATCGAGGCCATGCGGCTCTACCGTCTGCCGAAAAGCCAGGTGGACGTGGTGGTCCACCGGCAGAGCATCGTCCACTCCCTGGTGGAGTTCCGGGACGGGGCGGTACTGGCCCAGCTCGGAACGACGGATATGCGTATCCCCATTCAGTTCGCTCTGACCTATCCAAACCGCATGGAGGCGCCCTGCCGGCGGCTGGATCTGCTGACCTGCGGCGATCTGACCTTCCTGCCGCCGGACCCGGTGAACTTTCCCTGCCTCGCCTACGCCATCGAGGCGGCGCAGCGGGGCGGAACGGCCTGCGCCATCCTCAACGGGGCCAATGAAGCGGCGGTGGACCTGTTTTTACGGGACCAAATCGGCTTCAATGACATTCCGCGGCAGGTGCGGCGGGCCATGGACACGGTGCCGGTCCGGGAGGCTCCTGCGCTGGAGGACATTCTGGAGGCGGACCGTCAGGCCAGGCAGATCGTATACGGCACATAAAAAGAGAGATACAAACTGATTGGATTGGAGCGTTCTATGTATCTTGTTATCGCCATCCTGATTTTCAGCTTTCTGATTTTCATTCACGAATTCGGACATTTTATCACGGCCAAGCTCTTTGACGTCAAGGTCAACGAGTTTTCCATCTTCATGGGTCCCCGGCTCCTGCACTGGGGCAAGGGAGAGACCGCCTATTCCCTGCGGCTCCTGCCCATCGGCGGCTTCTGCGCCATGGAGGGCGAGGACGGGGACAGCGAGGACCCCAGGGCCTTCACCGCCAAGGCGCCCTGGAAGCGGTGCGTCATTCTGGCGGCGGGGGCGTTTATGAACTTCCTGTCGGGGCTTGTGATCCTGCTGCTGCTGTACGCCACGGCCACGGGCTTCCGCACGACGGAGATCACCGGGTTCCTGGAGGGGTGTCCCCTGGAGGGAGACAGCGGCCTCCAGGTGGGGGATGTGATCGAGGAGATCGACGGCGACCCCATCTATATCTTCTCCGACTTCCAGATGCTCACGGAGCGGGCAGGCGAGGGCCTGATGGAGGTCACGGTGCGCCGGGACGGTCAGCGTCTGGCGCTGGAGCTGGATATGACCAAGCGCGACTACACCGAGGACGGCGAGACTCTGCACATCTACGGCCTGAGAATGGCGGGCGTGGAGGAAAAGACCCTGTCTGCCGTGCTGAGAAACGCCTGGTATACGGCGATCGACTTCGGCCGCATGGTGCGGCTGGGACTGCTGGACCTGATCTCCGGACGGGCGGGACTACAGGATATGTCCGGCCCGGTGGGGATCGTGGAGACCATCCAGGAGACCGGGAGCAGCTCCGCCACCGTCTTGGACGGAATTCTGAACGTGCTCTATTTCGGGGCCTTTATCGCGGTAAACCTGGCGTTTATGAACCTGCTGCCCCTGCCGGCCCTGGACGGCGGACGCATCTTCCTGCTGGCTGTCACCGCCGTGGCGGAGGCGATCACGAAAAAGAAGGTGGACCCGAAATACGAGGCGTATATCCACGCGGCGGGCCTGGTGCTGCTGCTGGGCCTGATGCTGCTGGTGACGTTCAACGACATTGTGAAAATCGTTACGGGGTGAGAGGATGAAACGAACGATATTTGTGGGAGGTGTCCCCGTGGGCGGCGACGCCCCGGTGAGCATCCAGTCCATGCTCAACACAAAGACCACCGACGTGGAGGGGTGCCTCCGGCAGATCGGGCGTCTCCAGGCGGCGGGCTGTCAGATCGTCCGGCTGGCGGTGCCGGATATGGACGCGGCCGGGGCCTTTTCGGAGATCGCGGCGGCGTCCCCGCTGCCGCTGGTGGCGGACATCCACTTTGACTACCGTCTGGCGATCGCGGCAGCGGAGGGCGGCGCGGCGAAAATCCGCATCAACCCCGGCAACATCGGCGGCGCGGACCGGGTGAAGGCCGTGGTGGAGGTGTGCCGGGAAAAGCACATCCCCATCCGCGTCGGCGTCAACGGCGGTTCTCTGGAAAAGGAGCTGCTCCGGAAGTACGGCCATCCCACGGCGGAGGCCCTGGCGGAGAGCGCTATGGGCCATGTTCGGCTGCTGGAGGCGCAGGGCTTTTACGACATCTGCATCTCCATGAAATCCTCCTCCGTGCCTGTGACCATGGCGGCCTACCGGCTCATGGACCAGTGGACCGACTATCCGCTACACCTGGGCGTCACGGAGACCGGCACCGCCCACATGGGCCTCATCAAATCCGCCATGGGCATCGGCGGGCTGCTGTGCCTTGGCATCGGCAACACGCTGCGGGTGAGCCTCACCGCCGACCCGGTGGAGGAGGTCAGGGCGGCCAGAGAGATATTGCAGGCGGCGGGCCTTCAACGCGACGGCCCGGAGCTGATCTCCTGCCCCACCTGCGGCCGGACCCAGATCGACCTGATCGGTCTGGCGGAGGAGGTGGAGCGGCGGCTGAAGGACTGCCGCAAGCCCATCACCGTGGCGGTCATGGGCTGCATCGTCAACGGTCCCGGCGAGGCCAGAGAGGCGGACGTGGGGATCGCCGGCGGAAAGGACTGCGGCGTGCTCTTCGCCAAGGGGAAGAAGCTCAAAACCCTGCCCTATGACCAGCTTGCCGACGCGCTGCTGGCGTACATTGATACCCTGTAAAGGAACCGGAAAAGGAGACGCCATGGATGGAAACACCGTAAGGCTGCTGGACCTGTTCAGCGCCTATGAGCCGGAGGACGCGGTAAAACGGCGTCTGGACGACGTAAAGGTCTTTGACGCGGAAATCGACATGAACCGGCGCCAGGTCCGGGTGACGGTACACCTGGAGGAATATCTGCCTCTGGCCACCGTCCGGAAAATTGAACAGGGAATCGCCGGAGCCTACGCCATCCGGCAGATGGAGCTGCAGCCCGTCTACGACCCGGCGCTGCTGCCGGCGCTGCCCTGCGGCGATTTGACGCTGTATCTCAGCGAGCTGTTCGCGCCCAGCATATCCATTCTGGCGGGCTGCGGCTTTTCCGTCTCCGGCGACACCGTGACCGTTGCCCTCCGGAGCAGCGGCAAGGAGCTGCTGTCCCCCTATCTGGGCCGGACGGAGCGGTGGCTGTCGGAGATGTTCTCCCGCAAGGTCCATCTGGCGGTGGAGCAGGACAGCGCCGCCGACCCGGAGACGCTGTTTGCCGCCACGGAACGGCTGCGGCGGCAGACGGACCTTCCCCAGGCGGAGGCCCCCAGAGCCGAAAAGCGCAGGGTGGCCGCGCCAGCGTCCGATCTGATCTACGGCAAGGCCCTGCGGGGCGAGGTGGTCCCCATGAAGGACATCCAGATGGACTCCGGCAAGGTGGTGGTGGAGGGTCAGGTATTCGCCGTCAATCACAGGGAGCTGCCCAAGGCGAAGGCCTGGGTGGTCAGCTTTGACATGACCGACTATACCGGCTCCGTGCGGGTAAACCAATATATGGAGAACGCCAAGGCCGCGCCCATTCTGGAGGGCATTTCCAAGGGGATGTGGGTCAAGGTCCAGGGCAAAATCAGCTTCAGCCGCTTTGAAAACGATCTCGTCCTGCAGCCCTATGCCATCGAGGCCGGGAAAAAGCCTGAGCGCCAGGACACCGCCGGGGAGAAGCGTGTGGAGCTGCACCTCCACACCCAGATGTCCTCCATGGACGCCCTCACCAATACCGAGGAGGCCGTGGCCCTGGCCACCCGGTGGGGACACCGGGCCATCGGGATCACCGACCACGGCGTGGCCCAGGCCTTCCCCGACGCCATGAAGGCCGGGAAAAACATCAAGATTCTCTACGGCTGCGAGGGCTACTTCGTCAACGACATCGACGAAAAGGTCGCCGTCAAGGGCCCCGGGGATATGGACTTCCACGGGGAATATGTGGTGTTCGACCTGGAGACCACCGGGCTGAGCTATGAAAACGACGCCATCACGGAGATCGGCGCGGCCATCTACTGCGATGGGAAAATGGAGCAGAAATTTCAGACCTTTGTGGACCCGGAGCGAAAGCTGCCCCAGAAAATCGTGGAGCTGACGGGCATCACGGACGCCATGCTGAAGGGCGCGCCCAAGCTGAGCGAGGCCATCCCGGCCTTTCTGGAGTTCTGCGGGGACCGTCCCCTGGCGGCCCACAATGCGGACTTCGACGTGAGCTTTGTCAAGGCGGCCTGTCGGCGGCTGGACATCCCCTACGCGCCCACCTATCTCGACACCCTGGTGATCGCCCAGGGCCTGCTGCCGGGCCTCAACAAGTATAAGCTCAACATCATCGCCGACGCCCTGAGCCTGCCGGACTTCAACCACCACCGGGCCGTGGATGACGCCATGACCGTGGGGTATATGCTGGAGCGGTTCTTCCGGATGATGGAGGAAAAGGGCATCACCCGCCTCTCCCAGATCAACCGGTCCATGCAGGAGCTGAAGGCCGGCAACCGGATCTCCACCCTCCCCGTGCGGCACATCATCCTCTACGCCAAGAACAACACGGGCCTCAGAAACCTCTACCGCCTGATCTCCTACGGACACCTGAAATACTATAAGCGGGTGCCGCGCATCCCCAAGAGCGAGCTGGTGGCCTGGCGGGAGGGCCTTATCATCGGCTCCGCCTGCGAGGCCGGAGAGCTGTTCCAGGCGGTGGTGGACAACCGGAGCTGGGACGAGCTGCTGCGTATCGCCTCCTTCTACGACTTTCTGGAGATACAGCCCATCTGCAACAACCGGTTTATGATCGCCAAGGGTACCGCCAAGGACGACGAGGCGCTGCGGAATTTCAACCGCACCATCGTCCGCCTGGGCGAGGAGCTGAACATCCCCGTGGTGGCCACGGGCGACGTGCATTTTCTCAACCCGGAGGACGAGATATTCCGGCATATCCTGCTGGCCACAAAACAATACGAGGACGCGGACAAGGACCTGCCCATCTATTTCAAATCCACCGATGAAATGCTGGAGGAATTCTCCTATCTGGGGCCGGAGAAGTGCCGCGAGGTGGTCATTCAAAACAGCAATCTCATCGCGGATATGTGCGACGTGATCCGTCCGGTCCCCCACAACCTGTTCCCGCCCTCCATCGAAAACTCCGCCGGAAAGCTCAAGGACCTGGTCTACAGCAAGCTGCACGAGCTCTACGGCGAAAATCCGCCGCAGATCGTGACGGAGCGCATCGAAACGGAACTCTCCGCCATTCTGGGCCGCCACTACGACGTGATCTATATGTCCGCCCAGATGCTGGTGGCAGACTCTCTGGCGCACGGGTATCTGGTGGGCTCCCGCGGCTCCGTCGGCTCCTCTCTGGTGGCCTTCATGTCCGGCATCACCGAGGTGAACTCTCTGCCGGCCCACTACCGCTGCCCCAGGTGCAAGCACACGGATTTTGCCGCGGGAGAGGGCTACGGCTGCGGCGCGGATATGCCCGACGCCTACTGCCCGGTCTGCGGCGAGAAATACGTCAAGGACGGCTTTGACATTCCCTTCGAGACCTTCCTGGGCTTTGGCGGCGACAAGGTGCCGGACATCGACCTGAACTTCTCCGGCGAATACCAGGCCAAGGCCCACGCCTACTGCATCCAGATGTTCGGCGCGGAGCACGTGTTCCGGGCCGGGACCATCGGCACTGTGGCGGAAAAGACCGCCTACGGCTATGCCATGAAGTACCTCCAGGAGCGGAACCTGACCGTCTCCAAGGCGGAGGAAAACCGACTGGCGGCGGGCTGCACCGGGGTCAAGCGTACCACGGGCCAGCATCCCGGCGGTCTGGTGGTCATTCCCGGCGACAAGGAGATCTACGACTTCTGCCCGGTCCAGCATCCCGCCGACGACCCCAACACCGACATCATCACCACCCACTTTGAATACCACTGCATGGAGGAAAACCTCCTGAAGCTGGATATGCTGGGCCACGACGACCCCACCATGATCCGGATGCTGGAGGACATGACCGGCGTGGACGCGAAAAGCATTCCCCTGGACGACCCGGAAACCATGGCCATCTTCAAATCCGCCGAGCCGCTGGGCCTGACCAACGACGACCCCATCATCGGCAGGACCGGCACCATCGGCATTCCGGAGTTCGGCACCGGCTTCACCCGGCAGATGCTTGTGGACACCCAGCCCGACGGCTTTGATATGCTGGTGCGGCTTTCCGGCTTTTCCCACGGCACCGACGTGTGGCTGGGAAACGCCAAGGACCTGATCCTCTCCGGCACCGCCTCCGTCAAGGAGACCGTGGGCTGCCGGGACGACATCATGCTGTTCCTCATCAGCAAGGGCATGGAGCCGAAAATGGCCTTCAAAATCATGGAGGCGGTCCGCAAGGGCAAGGTCAAGAAGGGCGGCTTCCAGGAGGGCTGGGTGGAACGGATGCAGGAGCTGGGCGTCCCCCAGTGGTACATCGACTCCCTGGCAAAGATCGCCTATCTGTTTCCCAAGGCCCATGCGGTGGCCTATGTTATGATGGCCTTCCGCATCGCCTGGTTCAAGGTCCACGAGCCGCTGGCCTTCTACAGCGCCTATTTCTACCGGAAGAGCCAGAAGGGCGGCTTCGACGCGGAGATGATGACCCAGGGTCCGGACATCGTGAAGCGGCATATCGAGCGCATCAAAAACAACCCGGACGCCACCGACAAGGAGGAGGACCTGATCACCACGCTGGAGGCCTGCTACGAGTTCTATCTCCGGGGCTTTTCGTTCGCGCCCATTGACATCTATGCCTCCCACGCCACCAAATTCAACATCCAGGATGGCAAGCTGCTGCCGCCCTTTGTGGCGGTCAGCGGACTGGGCGAAAGCGCCGCCTGGGACATCGTGGAGGGCCGGAAGGGCCACCGCTTCATCTCCATCGAGGAGTTCAGCGAGGCCTGCCCGAAGGTGTCCAAGACCCATCTGGAGATGCTGAGAAACCTGGGCGCCTTTGGCGATTTGCCGGAAACCTCCCAGGTGACGCTGTTCTGATTTGGTCAATGCGCGTATTGTATCGGATAATTTAATATGCTAATATATTAGCGAACGAAAGAATCCGTGCTGGAAAGGAAGATACCCATGAACAAGACCATTGGCACCCCGGAGGGTACCAGGGACCGGCTCTTTGCCGAGTGCGCGGCGTTCCGGCGGGTGGAACGGGCGGTGGAGCAGGTGTTCCGCCGTCAGGGCTACTGCGAAATGACCACGCCCAATGTGGAATATTACGACGCGGTCTCCGCCGCAGGCCATCCCATCGCCCAGGAGGCCATGCTGAAAATCGTGGACCGCACGGGCAAAATTCTGGTGCTCCGGCCCGACTGTACCGTGGCCATCGGCCGGGTGGCGGCCACGAAGCTCACGGGACTGCCCCTGCCCCTGCGGCTGTACTATAACGGTCAGATGGTGTTCCGCTCGGACGACGCCAACACCGGCGCACGGTCGGAGATCGACCAGTGCGGCGCGGAGCTGATCGGCGCGGCGGGACTTCGGGGAGATCTGGAGGTGCTGTCCCTGGCCATCGCCGCCCTGGACGCCTGCGGCCTGACGGATTACCACATCGAGATCGGCCATGCGGGGTATTTCGGCGCGCTGCTGGAGGCATTGGACCTGCCGGATACGCTGAAGCTCCGGCTCCGCCAGACCCTGGAGTCCAAGGAGATCACCGCCTATCGGGCGCTGCTCCGGCCCTATGGAGACACGCCGGCGGGACAGGCCCTGCTGGCCCTGCCAAGACTCTTCGGCGGCCCGGAGGTACTGGAGCAGGCCAAGGGGCTCTGCCGGGACCCGGCGGCCCAGGCGGTGCTGCAATATCTGGAAACGCTGTGCGGGGTCCTCAGCGGCGCGGGTCTCAGCGACCGGGTGCAGCTTGACCTGGGGCTGGTGCTGACCATTGAGTATTATACGGGCATGGTGTTCCGGGGCTACAGCCGGGGCGCGGCCAGCAACGTGCTCTCCGGCGGACGGTATGACAAGCTCATCGGCCGGTTCGGCCAGGACCTGCCGGCCACGGGCTTCGCGCTGGATGTGGAGGCGGTGGCCTCCTGTCTGGAGCAGCCTCCGCATATGCCTCCCGAAACGGTGGTCTACTACGCGCTGCCCTGTCTGGGCGCGGCCAGGGAGCTGGTGGACCGGCTCCCGGCGGGGACCGCCATGCTCTCCTGCGCGGACACGCCGGAGGCGGCGGAGCGGGAGGCCGGGAGCCTTGGCGCATCCCGTCTGATCCTGCTGACGGAGACGGGAAAACGGGAGGTGGCCCTGTGAATCGGCTGAAAATCGCGGTGACAAAGGGACGGCTCCTGGAGGACTCCCTGGATCTGTTTGAAAAAATGGGGCTGGACTGTACGGAGGTCCGCAGCGACACTCGAAAGCTGATCCTGCCCATTCAGAACTATCCCATGGACGTGGTGCTCAGCAAGGCGGCGGATGTGCTGACCTATGTGGCCCACGGGGTCTGCGACCTGGGCATCGTGGGCAAGGACACCATCATGGAGCATGGCGGCAGCTTCTATGAGCTGCTGGACCTGGGCTTTGGACAGTGCCGCTTTGCCCTGGCGGTGCCGGAGGGCAGCGACTTCTACGGCACCTATGAGACACGGGTGGTGGCCTCCAAATATCCCGGCGTCACCAAGGCGTACTTTTCGGAAAAGGGCATGGACGTGTCCGTCATCAAAATCGAGGGCAGTGTGGAGCTGGCGCCCCTGGTGGGGCTGGCAAACGGCATCGTGGACATCGTCCAGACCGGGACCACCCTGCGGGAAAACGGTCTGCGTCCCATCGAGACCGTGGCCCCGGTCAGCGCCCGGCTCATTGTCAACACGGCGTCCATGAAGCTGCACAAGCAGCAGATATTTGACTTTACAGATCGAATCGAGGCGGTGAAGAAATGATTACCATTGTGCGCGCCGACGGCACGGCGGAGCGGCAGCAGATCGCGGCCATGCGGCGGCGGGCGGCGGAGACCAACGCGGAGGTCCAGCGGTCTGCGGCGGAAATCATGGAGGCGGTGCGTACCGGCGGCTATGAGGCCGTAAGGGCGTACTCCCTGAAATTCGACAAGGCGGAGCCGTATGAGATCGGCCCCGAAGCGCTGGAGGCGGCGGCGAACCGCATCGCGCCGGAGCTGCGCTCCGCCCTCCAGGAGAGCGCGGAAAACATCCGCGCCTACCAGCAGGAGCTGCTGACCTCCTCCCGCACCTGGGAAAGCCCCATGGCCGGCGGCATGGTGGGCCAGCTGGTCCGCGGCCTGACCCGCGTGGGGGTCTATGTCCCCGGCGGTCGGGCGGCCTATCCCAGCTCCGTGCTGATGAACGTGGTCCCGGCCAAGGTGGCCGGCTGCGGAGAGGTCATTATGGTGACGCCGCCCACGGAGAATCTCAACGATGCGGTCCTGGCGGCGGCCTGGGTGGCCAAGGTGGACCGGGTGATCGCGGTGGGCGGCGTCCAGGCGGTGGCGGCGCTGACCTATGGGGCGGGCTTCATTCCCCGGGTGGACAAGCTGGTGGGACCGGGCAACGCCTTTGTGGCGGCGGCCAAGCGACTGGCCTACGGGACCCTGGACATCGACATGGTGGCAGGCCCCTCGGAGGTCCTGGTCATCGCGGACGAAACCGCTGACCCGGTGTACACGGCGGCGGATCTGCTGTCCCAGGCGGAGCACGATGTGATGGCCTCGGCGGTGCTGCTGACCACCTCGGCGGCGCTGGCGGAGCAGGTGGCCCGGGAGATGGAACGCCAGACCGCCTATCTCAGCCGCCGGGAGGTCATAGAGCAGTCCCTCCGGGACTACGGGGCCATCATCGTCTGCGACACCCTGGACCGGTGCTGCCTCCTGGCCAACGAGATCGCGCCGGAGCATCTGGAGGTCATGACACAGGACCCCCACAGCCTCCTGCCCAAGCTGAAAAACGCCGGAGCCATCTTCCTGGGAGAGAACACCCCGGAGCCTCTGGGGGACTATATGGCGGGACCCTGCCATGTGCTGCCCACCTCCGGCACGGCCCGGTTCTTCTCCCCCCTGTCGGTGGAGAGCTTCCTCAAAAAAACCTCCGTCATCGACTTCAGCCGGGAGGCCCTGTCCCAGGTGGCCGACGGCATCATCCGCATGGCGGAGAGCGAGCACCTGACGGCCCACGCCAACTCCATTCAAGTGAGGTTTTGCAAATGAGAACTGCGGAAATCAAACGGGAAACCAAGGAGACGACCATATTTGCGTCCCTGACTCTGGAGCCGGGCGCGCTGGACATCGACACGGGCATCGGCTTCTTTGACCATATGCTCCACGCCCTGCTGTTTTACGCGGGCTTTCGGGGTACGGTCCGCTGCAAGGGAGACCTGAACGTGGACGGCCACCACACGGTGGAGGACACGGGCATTGTGCTGGGCCAGGTGCTGCGGAAGGCCCTGGGGGACAAGACGGGCATCCGCCGGTTCGCGTCGGCCTATGTTCCCATGGACGAGAGCCTGGAGTTCTGCGCGCTGGACGTGTCCGGGCGGCCCTATCTGGTGATGGACGCGGCCATGCCCCAGCCCATGATCGGGGACTACGACAGTTGTCTCACCAGGGAATTCATGTGGGCCTTTGCCACGAACAGCGGCATTACGCTCCATCTGAAAAGCGAATATGGAGAAAACGCCCACCACATCACCGAGGGGCTGTTCAAGGCCCTGGGGCTGGCGCTGAAGGACGCGGTGCGGGTGGAATCCCAGGGCGTCACCTCCACCAAGGGAGTGCTGGCATGAGCATCGCTGTCATCGACTACGGCGCGGGCAATCTGAAAAGCGTCACCAAGGCCCTGGACTATCTGGGCTTTGAGAACACCATCGCGGCGGACCCGGCGGCACTGGAGCTGGCGGACGCCATGATCCTGCCCGGCGTCGGGGCCTTTCCCAAGTGCATGGCGGCCCTGCGGCGCAGCGGCATGGACCGGGCCATCCTCCGTCAGGCGGCAGAAAAGCCCCTGCTGGGCATCTGCCTGGGAATGCAGATGCTGCTGGACTCCAGCACCGAGCTCGCATGGACCGCCGGCCTGGGCCTGATTCCCGGCACGGTGGAGAAAATCGAAACCACGGAAAAGCTGCCCCACATCGGCTGGAACAGTCTGCACATCGTCCACGAAAATCCGCTGACGGCGGGGCTTTCCGAAGGGGACTATGTGTACTTCGTCCACAGCTTCTGCGCCCAGGTACGGGAGGAGGCGGACCTGGCCCTGACCACGGACTACGGCGCGCCCGTCACCGCCATGGTGGCCAGAGGCCATGTGTTCGGCTGCCAGTTCCACCCGGAGAAGAGCGGCCCGGTGGGGATGCAGATACTAAAGAACTTTGGAGAACTGAACCGATGATTATTTTACCGGCCATTGATTTGAAGGACGGCAGGTGCGTCCGGCTCCTGAAGGGCGACTTTGCCACGGTGCATCAGGTGTCGGAGGACCCGCTGAAAACGGCGGCGGCGTTCCGGGCCGCCGGCGCGGCCTACGTCCACATGGTGGACCTGGACGGCGCCAGAGACGGCGTGCGGAAAAACGGCGAGATCGTCCGGGCCGTCTGTGAAACAAGCGGCCTCCGGGTGGAGCTGGGCGGCGGCATCCGCTCCATGGAGGATCTGGAGGCGGTGTTTGCCCTGGGGGTCTACCGGGGCGTCATCGGCTCCGCCGCCGTGACAGACCCGGATTTTGTGGCCCAAGCCGCCAGACGGTACGGCGACCGGGTGGCCGTGGGCATCGACGCCATGGACGGCAGGGTGCGGACCGCCGGATGGGTGGAGGACAGCGGCCTGGACTACCTGGAGTTCGCCAAAAAAATGGAGGCCCTGGGCGCCAAGAACATCATCTTCACGGACATCGCCACCGACGGCGCGCTGTCCGGCCCCTCGCTGGCGCGGCTGAAGGCCCTGCGGGAGACGGTCTCCTGCCGCATCACCGCCAGCGGCGGCATCTCCTGCAACCGGGATATTTCGGACCTGATGGCGGCCCGGATGGACGGGGCCATCATCGGGAAGGCGTATTACGCCGGGACCATCGACCTCAAAAAAGCCGTGGAGGAGGCGGGAAATCAATGCTAGCCAAACGGATCATACCCTGTCTGGACGTCCATGAAGGCCGGGTGGTCAAGGGCGTCAACTTTGTGGACATCCGGGACGCGGGCGACCCGGTGGAGCTGGCCAGATTCTACTCGGACCAGGGTGCGGACGAGGTGGTGTTTCTGGACATCACCGCCACCAGCGACGCCCGGAAATCCGTGGTGGACGTGATCGAAAACACCGGGAAAAAGGTGTTCGTGCCGCTGACCGTGGGCGGCGGTATCCGCTCCACGGCGGATTTCCAGGAGATCCTTCGGGCGGGCGCGGACAAGATCTCCGTGAACTCCGCGGCAGTCAAGGACCCGACGCTGATTACCCAGGCGGCGGAGCTGTTCGGCAGCCAGTGCGTGGTGCTGGCCATCGACGGAAAGCGCCGGGAGGACGGCACCTGGGAGGTCGTCATCGCCGGCGGCCGCATCCGCACGGGACTGGACGTGGTGGAGTGGGCCAGACAGGGTCAGGCCCTGGGGGCAGGAGAAATTCTGCTGACCTCCATGGACGCCGACGGCACCCAGGCGGGGTTCGACATCCCCATGACCAGGGCCGTGGTGGAGGCCGTGTCCATTCCCGTGATCGCCAGCGGCGGCGCGGGAAGTCTGGAGGACTTCGCGGAGGTCTTTGCCGAGACCGGCTGCGACGCGGCTCTGGCCGCCAGCCTGTTCCACTATGGGACCTTGACGGTACCCCAGGTAAAGGCGTATTTAAGGCAGCGGGGCATCCCGGTGCGATAGGGGGAAACACAGATGTTTGACATTCACAGCTTGTTTTACAAATCGGACCTGATCCCTGTGATCGTCCAGGATATTCACACGAAGCAGGTGCTGATGCTGGGCTTCGCCAACGAGGAGGCGGTCAGAAGGACCTTTGAGACAAAAACCGCGTGGTTCTGGAGCCGCAGCCGTCAGGCCCTCTGGAATAAGGGCGAGACCTCCGGCAACTATATGTATGTCAAAGAGATATACACCGACTGCGACACGGACACGCTGCTGCTGCTGGCGGAGCCGGCGGGACCTGCCTGTCATACCGGCGCGGTGTCCTGCTTTTACAACAGATTGGAGGCGGCCAGATGAACGACCGGGCATTACAGGAGATGTTCCAGGTGATCCTGGACCGGAAGGAGCACCCCATGGAGGGCAGCTATACCTGCTATCTCTTGGAAAAGGGACTGGACAAAATTCTCAAAAAGGTGGGGGAGGAGAGCGCCGAGACCATCATCGCCGCGAAAAACGGCGTGGAGGCGGACACCGTGGGCGAGATCAACGATCTGCTTTACCACGTCCTGGTGATGATGGCGGAGCTGGACATTTCCCTGGACGCGGTGCTGGCGGAGATGGCGGTCCGCAGCGAAAAAATCGGAAATCTGAAGAAATTTCATGTATCCGATCACAATACCTGAGGATTCTCTGAATAATTTGTAAATGTTTCAGCTATCCCTTTACTTTTTAAGAAACTTGCGGTAAGATAATTCCGAATACAGCGAAAGCGAGGGATCGCCCGTGGAAGACCAGACCATTAAATTTCATGTGACAGAGGATACGGACAAGGAAATGAAGCGCATACTCACGTCGGTGTATTGCTCGCTGACGGAGAAGGGATACAATCCCATCAACCAGATCGTGGGCTATCTGCTCAGCGAGGACCCCACCTATATCACCAATCACAAGGGGGCCAGAACGGAGATCACCAAGATCGACCGGGACGAGCTGATGCAGGAGCTGGTGCGAAATTATCTGTTTGGGTGACATCCCGATCCCGGACGCCCTGGGTTCAGGGCGCCCCTTTTTGCCCCGCGCGCCGCAGCCGGCGCGCAAATGATCTCTGTTAAAGCTCTGTGGCCCGTTTGAAATTTTCTGAAAATTTTTTATAAAAGAATGAATCAAAGAGGTTGACATATCTGAAACAATGTGTTACAATTTGGTTACATTCGCAGAAAGGAGTAACGGTATGGCTACAGAAACCAAGAAAACACTCTTGTATAAGGGCCGCCCCCTGATGCGAAAGGATAACATCATCTATTACGGCTCCATGGCGGACCCGTATATTGTGATGATGCAGGTTCTTGAGACCAAGAAGGTCGGAGATGAGGACGTCGCTTCCAAGGTGTCTGTGCAGCTCCAGCTCACGGACCCCAACGTGAAGTCCCGCAACCGCGTGACCAAGCGCTCCGAGAAGGACGGCGTCTTTTCCGCTTTGGATGTGGGCAGTGTCTGGCTGGAACGGGCACTGAGCAAGTAATTCCCATTTTTGGTCCACAGAGTTTTGAACGGAGGTTACATACCATGAATGTTTCGTTTTACCGCCCCGCAAGGCTTCTGAGTTTTGTGCTGGCAGCTGCCGTCACGCTCGCCCCCGCCGCCATGGCCGCAGACGCGGTCACGGAAAAGGATTTCTCCGTGGCGGTGGTCAACGAGCAGGACGCCCCTGTCGTTGTCAGCAGTGAGATCACCGGCACGGCCCTGGGCATCGGTTCCGTCGAGGTCGAGGGGGTCAACGTCCGGGAGAATCCCACCCTGGAGGCCGCGGTGGTGGCTACGATCACTCCCAGCCAGCAGGTGCTGGTGCTCTCCAAGGAGGGCGACTGGTACCGCATCAGCTGTGACGGCGTCACCGGCTTCGTCCACAGCGACTATATGAGCGTGGTAGATTCCGGCTACGCGGACCTGGGCTACGGCCTGGTGCTGTGCGACGCCGCCAATATCCGCGCCGAGGCCAACACCGACAGCGATCCCATCGAGTGCCTGTCCCAGGACGAGGTCGTCACCATCACCGGCGTTGAAAACGGCTGGTATCAGCTGACGCTCAGCAGCGGCGCCGTGGGCTATGTCCGCAGCGATCTGGTGGACCCCACCGCAGACATTCCCGCAGAGAAGATCTTTGACTACGCCGTGATCCAATGCGCGGCCGCCAATCTGAGGACCGAGCCCGATTCCGAATCGGATAAGACCGACGTGCTCTACAGCGGCAGTCTCTGCACCCTGGTGCAGCAGGTTGGCGACTGGTACGAGGTCCAGTATGGCGAGACCACAGGCTATGTGCTGTCCTCTCTGGTGACAGCCACCAACGACGAGAGCGACGGCTCCACCGATGTGGAGACCCTCAACGAGGCGCTGGAGCGCGAGGCCCAGGAGGCCGCAGCAGCCGAGGAGGCCGCGAAGCAGGCGGCTCAGGCAGCTCAGGCGGCTCAGGAGAGCGCAAAGCAGGAGGAGAGCGCATCGCAGCAGACCGTCTCCGGCAGCGACACCAGCTATGAGGAGACCTCCGGCGCAACGACCGAGAAAGAGACCGAATCCTACGACGAACCGGAGACGGAGACCGAGACAGCATCCAGCTCTTCCGCCGGCTCCACCATCGTCAGCGTCGCCAAGAATTATCTGGGCGTCCCCTATGTCTGGGGCGGCACCACACCCTCCGGCTTTGACTGCTCCGGCTTTGTGCAGTATGTATTCCGGCAGTGCGGCTACTCCATCTCCCGGACCGCAACGCCCCAGTACAGCGACGGGACTCCCGTTTCCTACTCGAACCTTCAGCCCGGCGACCTGGTGTTCTTCGAGCGCACCTATAACGAAACGGGCATCACCCATGTGGGCATCTACATCGGCGGCGGCGAGTTCATCCACGCCGGCGGCGGCTGTGTGAAGATCTCCTCCCTCAGCGAGAGCTACTATTCCAGCCGTTACTACGGCGCCTGCCGGATCGTCTGATCTGAAAGAAAATCAAGAGCGTGCTGCAACCGGGCAGCACGCTCTTATTGTCTGTCGCTTTACACCTGCCGGAGCACCACGGGGCTTTTCGGCATATTGTCGCCCACCATGGATGCCTCGCCCAGGGCCACGCCGCCGCCGTACAGCTTTGCCACCACGGTAAACAGCTCATCGCCGCCGGAGCCGAGCATGGCCTGAAAGCGGATGATCTCCTTTTCATAGGTGAAGTCCCGCACCGTCTGGCGGCCATGCTCCGTATCCAGCACCGCCGTGCGGGCGTCCAGGTCTATGTGCAGGTATTTCTGCGGGACCCCGGCGGGCGCCAGAATGTCAAAGGTGTACTCCGCCGCCAGCTCCGCCTTGGGACCCCCGCCGGGAACCATGGGCGGCATTTTTGTTTCTTCCATCGGACAATCCCCCAATCTCATAGATTCTGTCTCCTATTGTAGCAAACCCCGCCGGGGACGAAAAGTGCCAAAAGGAGATACCGGAGTATCATTTTTTCACCGGTCGGTCCGGAGCTTTTGCGGAAACCGGCGGATTTTTTTGCTATGGACGCTTGACTTTCCCCGCCTCCTCCCGTAACATGGAGGCATACAGAATTTTACAAGGTAGGTGGATGCTATGGAGATCGAATATCTGTATGAATTTACCGTCATCGCGATGCAGGCGAGCTTTTCCAGAGCGGCGGAGGAGCTGTGCATCTCCCAATCCTCCCTGTCCAAGCACATGATGGCGCTGGAGCGGGAGCTGGGGGTGACGCTGCTGCAGCGCAGCGCCCGGCAGGTATCCCTGACGCCGGTGGGCGCGCAGATCCTGCCCCTGGCCGCCCAGGCCAGCGAGCTGAAGAACAAGATCCATGTGGCCGCGGACAAGCAGTCCTCCCGCGGAAAACACATCCTTCCCGTGGCCTCCATCCCGGTCATGGCCCAGTACAATATCACCGGCCTGCTGGCGCGGTTCCAGCGGGCCTGTCCAAAGGTGACGCTGGAGGTGCTGGAGCGGGAGCAGCAGGAGCTCTCCACGCTGCTGGAAAACGGCACCTGCGAGCTGGCCTTTTCCCGGCGGGCCCTGGAGGGAGACCCGGGACTGGAATACCTGGAGCTCTGCCAGGACAACCTGGTGGCGGTCATGTCCAGGGTCCATCCCCTGGCGGCGCGGGACACGATCTCCCTGTCGGACCTGAAGGAGGAGCCGCTGCTGTTCCTGGACCAGCAGACGGGCTTTCACCATCTCTACAGCAGCCTCTGCCGCAGCGCGGGCTTCGTCCCCCAGATCGCCTACACGGGACACCGGCCGGAGAACCTTGTGGACCTGGCCGCCCAGAACATGGGCGTCGCTCTGCTGATGAAGCGGCACACGGATTATGTGGCAAACCCCGACGTGGTTTCCACGGACATCGTGCCGCTGGTCCAAAGCACCATCTGTCTGGTGCGGCGAAGGGACCGGACCCTCACGGAGCTGGCCCAGCGCTTCTGGGACTTCGTGGCGG
Source organism: uncultured Oscillospiraceae bacterium (assembly GCA_964493585.1). GTDB lineage: Bacteria > Bacillota > Clostridia > Oscillospirales > Oscillospiraceae > HGM13006. The sequence goes on along the minus strand of CAZBOR010000006.1, from coordinate 4,438 downwards.
CCCAGCAGTCGGAAAACGATTCCAAAATGGAATAATTGCACCCGCGAACGGAATTGCAGGACTGCGACGGACCTGATACAATAGACATATGCTGAAAACTGGGAGTGTGAAGCGATGCAAGGAAACGATTTACGCAGCGCCCTGGCGCTGCTGGCGTCCATGCCGGGACAGCTTGTGGAGACAGACGTTCCGGTGGACCCCATGGCGGAGCTGGCGGGCGTATACCGCTATGTGGGCGCCGGAGGTACCGTACAGCGGCCCACCAGGGAGGGACCCGCCATGGTGTTCCGGAACGTCAAGGGTCATCCCGGCGCCTCCGTCGCCATCGGCGTGCTTGCCAGCCGGAAGCGCGTGGGAGCGATGCTGGACTGTGACCCCGAGGAGCTGGGAAAGCGGCTCTATGAGGCGGCGGCTCATCCGATCCCTCCGGTGGTGACTTCGCAGGCCGCGCCCTGCCAGGAGGTGGTACACCGGGCCACAGACCCGGACTTTGACCTCCGCCGTCTGGTGCCGGCTCCCACCAACACGCCAAAGGACGCGGGACCCTACATCACCATGGGGATGTGCTACGCCACCCATCCGGACACCGGAGCCTCGGACGTGACCATCCACCGGCTGTGCATCCAGGGCCGGGACGAGCTTTCCATCTTCTTCACTCCCGGCGCACGGCACATCGGGGCCATGGCGGAACGGGCGGAGCAGCTTGGTCAGCGACTCCCCATCTCCGTCAGCATCGGCGTAGACCCGGCCATTGAGATCGGCTCCTGCTTTGAGCCGCCCACAACGCCCCTGGGCTATGACGAGCTGAGCGTGGCGGGTGCGCTTCGCGGCAAGCCCGTGGAGCTGGTCCGGTGTCTGACCGTCAACGAGCGGGCCATCGCCAACGCGGAATACGTCATCGAGGGCGAGGTGATCCCAGGCCGCCGGGTCCAGGAGGACCAGAACACCGGCAGCGGCTACGCCATGCCGGAGTTCCCCGGCTATCTGGGCGTGGCCAGCAGCGACTGCTGGCTCATCAAGGTCACGGCCGTAACGCACCGGAGGGACCCCATTATGCAGACCTGCATCGGTCCCAGCGCCGAGCACGTGAACATGGTGGGCGTCTGCACAGAGGCCAGCATCTACGGTCTGGTGGAAAAGGCCATGCCGGGACGGCTGAAAAACGTCTACGCGCATCCCTCCGGCGGCGGCAAGTATATGGCGGTGCTGCAAATCGCAAAGCTGTCGGCCAGCGACGAGGGGCGGCAGCGACAGGCGGCGCTTCTGGCCTTCTCCGCCTTCACAGAGCTCAAGCACGTGATCCTGGTGGACGAGGACGTGGACCTCTTTGACACCGACGACGTGCTCTGGGCCATGAACACCCGGTTCCAGGGCGACCGGGACATCATCACCATACCCGGCGTCCGGTGCCATCCCCTGGACCCCAGCGCCACGCCGGAATACTCCGGCTCCATCCTCGACAAGGGCATCTCCTGCAAGACCATCTATGACTGCACCGTCCCCTTTGACCAGCGGGAGCGGTTCCGCCGTGCGCCCTTCCTGGAGGTGGACCCCAGGCACTGGCTGCCGGACCTTGAATAAGGAGGCCCATATGAAAACAGACCGGCTGCTGATCGGCATTACCGGGGCCTCCGGCGCGCCCCTGGCGGTGGAGCTGCTGCGGCAGCTCCGGGACCACCCGGAGGTGGAGACCCATGTGATGCTCTCCCGCTGCGGCGAGCTGACCCTGGACCATGAGGCGGGCATGACCCGGCAGGCGCTGTCGGCGCTCTGCACCCGGCTCTACGACAACGAGGACTACGGGGCCGGACCCGCCAGCGGCAGCTTTCAGACCCTGGGGATGGTCATCATCCCGTGCAGCATGAAAACCCTGGCGGGAGTCGTGACGGGCTACTGCGACACCCTGCTGCTGCGGGCGGCGGATGTGACGCTGAAGGAGCGGCGCAGACTGGTGCTGGTCCCCAGGGAATGTCCCTTCGGGACCATACACCTGAGAAATCTGACCGCCGCCAGCGAGCTGGGAGCCGTCGTGATCCCGCCGGTACCCGCCTATTACAACCATCCCAGGACCATCGAGGATGTGAACCGCCAGACGGCGGCGAAGGTGCTGTCCCAATTCGGTCTGGGCGCGGTGGCGGAATGGACCGGGAGGATGCCATGACGGAGCTTTCCATCTCCCTGTTCGGCCACCCCATACGGTGCAGCGCCACGCGGCTGGACCGCGGCGTCCATGTGCTCCTGACGGGCGGCTGTCAGAGCCACATCGGGGCCGTCACCATCGCCGAGCCGGGTGCGCCGCCGGAGACCAGAGTGTTTCCGGGCCACAAGGACCAGTATATTTCCGAGCCATGGGCCGTCCGTCTGGCGGAGAAAACCGGTCAGCGGGCCTGTGTGGTCTGCGGCATCCACTATGACGGCATCACCGGGGAGCAGATTGCGGAGATCCTGGATCGGACCGACGAGCTGCTCTGCGCGCTGCTGGAGCAGCTATCGTAACCACGCCCTGCGGGGCAGAAGAAAATTTAGAACGGAGATGACAATTCGTATGTCAGATGTACTGCGTTTTGACCCCAACGCCTACAAGCTGGAGCGCCTGGAGGTAGAGGGCAGGCAGGTCGTCTACAAGGAGTACAAGAGCCTTTGCTATTGTGCAAAGCCTGTGGACGACGACTATCAGAGCCTGGACCTGCGCGTGCCGGTGTCCGTGGACGGGAAGGCCCTGGACCCCGCCGGCGCTCCGGTGCTGTTTGCCGTGAACGTGGCGGGCTACACCGCCACAGCTAACAAGGGCGCGCACGCCATGATGGGACCTCCCGGCATGAACACCAAGGACGGCTTTGTTCCCATGGGCGGACCCGGTGGTCCGGGAGGCCCTCCGGGTGGTCCGGGAGGCCCTCCGGGTGGTCCGGGAGGCCCTCCGGGTGGTCCCGGCGGTCCCGGCGGCGGAAAGGGACCCGACTATGTGGCAAATCTGGCCCTGTCCATGGGCTTTGTCTGCGTCAGTCCCGGCGCCCGCGGCAGAGACTGCCAGTGGCCTGAGGGCGACCCCAGGGCCAAGGATGGAAAATACTACGGGAAGGCGCCCGCCGCCATGGTGGACCTGAAGGCCGCCGTGCGCTATCTGCGCCACAACGCGGACCTGATTCCCGGAAACCTTGACCACATCGTGACCCACGGCGGCAGCGCGGGCGGCGGTCTCTCCTGCCTGCTGGCGGCCTCCGGCGACAGCCCTGAGTACGAGCCGTATCTGAAGGCCATCGGCGCTGCGGAGGAATCTGACCGCGTCTTTGGCTCCGCCTCCTTCAGCCCGGTCATGAATCTGGAAAACGGCGACTGCGCCTATGAGTTCGAGTGGAGCCACGTCCCCTACAGCGGCGGTCCCTTCGGCAACCAGCCGCCCGCTCTGGTGGACCAGACCATGGCGGAGGAGCAGAAGGCCATTTACAAATCGTATCTGGAGCAGTGCCAGCTTCGGGGCCACGGGGACTGGGGCATCCTCACCATAGACAACATGGCCGACTACATCCTGCAGGAATACCTGCTGCCGGAGGCCAAACGGTTCCTGGACAAAAAGGCCCCGGAGGAGCGGGAGGCGTATCTGAAACAGAATCCCTGGGTCCGGCCCAGCGGCGAGGGCTACACCTTCACCTTTGCGGACTTCGCCTCCCATGCGGGCCGGGAAAAGGGTCTGCCCGCCTTTGACGAGTTCCCGCTGAACAACGCCGAAACGCTGGTCTTTGGCAGCGCCACGGAAAATGCCCGGCACTTTACCCCCTTCAGCGTACAGAAGGCCACGGGCGACCCCAACGCCCAGGTGGACGAGGAGCTTCAGCATATCACAAAGATCTTCAACCCCATGTGGCACGTGCTCCGGGGCAACCCCGGCTGCGCCCAGCACTGGTGGATCCGCCACGGCGGCGTGGACGGCGCCACCTCTGTTCCCACGGTGCTGAATCTTGCCACTGCGCTGGAAAACCGGGGAAAGAGCGTCAACGCCCGCATCATCTGGGACGGCGGCCACTGCGAGGACGATGACCCGGAGGGCCTGCTCCGGTGGTACTGCGACATCTGCGGCTACCGGCCGGAGGTATAAACACGGAAAAAGCGGCAGGGCTCCGGAACACAGGGTGAACACACCTGTATGCTTTCACCGGGTCTGTCTGAAAACGAACTTTCCCCCGGCAAAATGGTCTAAAAAATCCGGAGAACTGCTGTAATCGGCAGTTCTCCGGAAATTTTATGGAGCAAGGTCCCTATGCCTCTGACACAACGAGCTTGCCGGTGTAGACGCCGGGCGCGACCGCCGTTTTCACACCGTTCACCGTCAGGACGCCTTCGAGCCTGGCGCCCTCCTCGACAGTCAATGCCGTCAGATACGAGGTCCCTCTGGCAGCCCAGACAGCGCCGCGCTTCAGAATCACGATCACGCCGTTGTTGA
>CAZBOR010000005.1:0-30693 GCA_964493585.1 uncultured Oscillospiraceae bacterium | reverse complement strand
GTAGCACGGCAGGCCGGGAAAGTCCATTTGTTCCGGTATAATCCGCAGAACAGACTATTTTTTCACCCTGTAAAGGTTTTTCTCTTGACATCCCCGGCGAAATGGGCTATAATCACTGCTGTTAAGTCTTGTGCCTTTACAGGGGGTGCCTATGGAACGGGATATGCTGGCCTGCGCGCTGCTGTTTGACACCTATGGCGAAGTGCTCACGGAGAAGCAGCGGCTCTGCTGCGATCTCCGGTACAACCAGGACCTGTCTCTGGGGGAGATCGGGGAGCTGGAGGGCATTTCCCGTCAGGCGGTCCGGGACAACCTGGTCCGGGCGGAGGCCCAGATGCAGGACCTTGAGGACAAGCTGGGGGTCGTCCGTCAGAGCATCCGGCGGGAAAAGGCGCTGGAGGCGCTCCACCGGGCTGCGGAGCTGGCCGGGAGCAACCGCCAGCTTCTGGCGGAGATCAACGACGCGATCCGTTGTATGGAGGAGTGAGGCTATGGCCTTTGAGGGATTGACCGATAAGCTCTCGGCGGCATTCAAAAAGTTAAGAAGCAAGGGACGTCTGACAGAGGCCGATGTGAAGGAGGCCATGCGGGAGATCCGCCTGGCGCTGCTGGAGGCGGACGTCAGCTACAAGGTCGTCAAGGACTTTGTGAAGAAGGTCACGGAGCGTGCCGTGGGCAGCGATGTGCTGGAGAGCCTGACGCCGGCCCAGATGATCGTCAAAATCGTCAATGAGGAGCTCATCGCCCTCATGGGCAGCGAAAACGCCAAGCTGACGATTTCCTCCAAGCCGCCCACCGTGGTCATGCTGGTGGGTCTCCAGGGAGCGGGCAAGACCACCAACGGCGCGAAGCTGGCGGGCCTTATGAAAAAGAATGGCAAAAATCCACTGCTGGTGGCCTGCGATGTCTACCGTCCCGCCGCGATCCGGCAGCTTGAGGTGGTCGGCGGCCAGCTTGGGATACCTGTGTTCCAGATGGGACAGGGTGACCCGGTGGAGATCGCCAAGGCCGGCGTGGCCCACGCCAAAAAAGAGGGCTACGACATGGTGTTCCTGGACACTGCGGGCCGCCTCCACATTGATGAGGCACTGATGGAGGAGCTTTCCGCCATCAAGGCCCAGGTCCAGCCCCATGAGATCCTGCTGGTGGTGGATGCCATGACGGGCCAGGATGCGGTGAACGCAGCCTCGGCCTTCGACCAGCAGCTCAGCATCGACGGCGTGATACTCACCAAGCTGGACGGCGACGCCCGCGGCGGCGCGGCCCTGTCGGTCAAGGCGGTCACCGGCAAGCCCATTAAATTCGTGGGCAACGGCGAAAAGCTGGACAATATCGAGGCGTTCCATCCGGAGCGCATGGCCTCCAGGATCCTGGGCATGGGCGACGTGCTGACGCTCATCGAAAAGGCCGAGGCCGCCATGGACCAGAAGAAGGCCGAGGAGCTGGAGAAAAAGCTCCGCAAGAGCCGCTTTACCCTCCAGGACTTCTACGACCAGCTTGTACAGCTCAAATCCATGGGGTCTCTGACGGACCTGCTCGCCATGATGCCGGGCATGAACGCCGGCGCCCTGAAGGACCTCAAGGTGGACGAGAAGGCCATGTCCCACACCGAAGCCATCATTCTGTCCATGACGCCCCACGAGCGGGAGAATCCCGGCTGCATCAACCACAGCCGCAAGCAGCGCATCTCCAAGGGCGCCGGGGTCCGGGTGGAGGAGATCAACAAGCTCCTCAAGCAGTTTGAGGCCATGCAGAAGATGATGAAGCAGCTCACCGGCTCCGGCGGCAATAAGAAGCTGAAAAAGCTCCAGAAAAAGAGCGGCTTCAATCTCGGCGGCATGGGCGGCTTTGGGGGCTTCGGCCTCCGGTAAAATCCGTTCGTAACAAGCAATATGCTTTACGATATATCAATACCGGTTCTCAGGGAAAAGCGGAAACCCCTTTTACAGCGCCTGTGCTGAGAACGGTATGGAACAGCTTTTGCGGCGACCGGCCGCAAAAGGGGAGCGCCGGAAGGCGGTTCCCGCTTCATAGGACCTGGCGGTTTTATGAAAAAACAGTGAGAATTATTTATGGAGGTGAAATACCATGGTCAAGATCAGACTGCGCCGTATGGGCGCGAAGAAGGCTCCCTTCTACAGAATTGTCGTGGCGGATTCCCGCAGCCCCCGTGATGGCCGCTGCATCGAGGAAATCGGCACCTACAATCCTCTGACCGATCCCGCCACCGTCACCGTCAATGTGGAGAAGGCGCAACAGTGGATCAAAAACGGCGCTCAGCCCACCGACACTGTGCGGGCTTTGCTCAAGAAAGCCGGCGCGCTTTAATTCGGAGGAATGAACATGAAAGAGCTGCTGCTTTATATGGCACAGAATCTGGTGGACGACCCGGAGGCGGTCACTGTGACCGAGATTCCTGGGGAGGAGACCGTGCTGGAGCTCCGTGTGGCGCCGGAGGACATGGGTAAGGTCATCGGACGGCAGGGCCGGATCGCAAAGGAGATCCGGACCATCATCAAGTCCGTGGCCCAGCGCCGGGGCGAGCGCGTCAACGTGGAGATCATCGGCTGACCGATATACGGCATGAGGCGATAGGCGCTTCATGCCGTATATTTTTCTAATAACCCTTGCATTTTGCGAATCATGGGGTATAATGTAGACAATATATCTGGCAGAGTAGAGCGCTGCGGGTCAAGTGTCCGGAGGACGGGGAGTTGTCTCCGGAACGAAAAAAGGAACCCTTTTGCCGTGCGGCGCTCGCATCCCGCTGCTGCATACCGGAGATCCTCCTCTATGTGGCAACAATGCCATAAAGGAGGATTATTTTTATGGAGCAAAGTACGTTTTCCGCCGCCTACTGGCGGTCCGCCTGGTCAGAGCTGAAAAGCCTCAGACGGCTGACCTTCGCGGCCCTGATCTGCGCCCTGAGCGTTGTGGTGGGGGCGCTGTATGTGGTGGTGGGCGAGAACCTGCGGGTGTATTTCACGTTCTTCATCACGGCCGTGGGCTGCGCGGTCTATGGTCCCGTTCTGGGAATGCTGGTGGCGGCGGTGACAGACACGCTGAACTATGTGCTGTTTCCCAGCGGCCCCTACTTTCCGGGGTATCTTCTGGGGGAGATGGTGGCTGCGCTGCTCTATGGGCTGTTCCTCTATCGGAAGAAGATCACGGTACTGCGGCTGTTCGGCGCGAAATGTCTGGTGAACTATCTGGTGAACGTGGGCCTTGGCTGCCTGTGGAGCCGGATGCTCTATGGAAAGGGCTATCTCTACTATCTGGCCAAGAGCCTGGTGAAGAACTCCCTGCTGCTGCCGCTGGAGGTCATGGGGCTGTCGGCGCTGTTCGCGGTGCTGCTCCCGGTGTTTTCCCGGTTCGGCCTGCTGCCCCGGCACGACAGGACGGAGCTGGAACGGCTGACGATCAGCTCCAGCGCCTTTACCGTCTTTGGCCTGGACTGTCTGCTGGGCGGCGGGTGCAGCTTTTATTACAGCACCACTGTCAGCTCCGGCGCGCCGGTCTTTTACGGCCTGGGCGCGGCACTGCTGGTCATCGGCGCGGCACTGCTGATCCTCGGCCCGGTGCTTCGCCGGAAACGGGCGGCCCGTGGAGACAAATGATCTGCTCTCAGCCGTTTTCGCCCCGGTCCATGGCGGCTTTCAGCTTGGCAAGCGCCTTCTTTTCGATACGGGACACATAGCTCCGGGAGATTCCCAGCCGCTGGGCCACCTCCCGCTGGGGCAGAGGCGTCTGCCCGCCCAGCCCGTAGCGCCAGGAGAGAATCTGCTTTTCCCGCTCCTCCAGGGTCTTGTCAAACAGCCCGGAGAGCCGGCGGGTCTCGCTGCGGATGTGGGCCTGCTCAAACATATCCTCGTCGGAGCAGAGCACATCCATCAGGCTCAGGGCGCTGCCGTCCTTTCCCGTTTCGATGAGGTCGGACAGCGATACGTCCCCGGTGGTCTTGCGCTGGGAGCGGAAGTACATGAGAATTTCATTTTGGATGCACCGCCCCGCGTAGGTGGCGAGCCGTGCGCCCTTGCTGCTGTCAAAGGTGGAGATGGCCTTGATGAGTCCGATGGTGCCGATGGAGATCAGATCGTCCTGGTCCGACGAGGAGGCGTAGTATTTCTTGAGAATATGGGCCACCAGCCGCAGATTGCGCTCCACCAGGATGTTCCTGGCCTCCATGTCGCCCTGGGCGCTTCGCTCCAGGTACATCTGCTCCTCCTGGGCGGTCAGGGGCTTCGGAAACGACCCGGTGGAAGTGGTGAGCCGCAGGGAATAGAGCAGGGTGTTTGCCGTCAAAAGCAGGGTAATCATAGTTTCACCTCGCTCTATCCTATGCCGCGGCTGCCTGTCCCCTGAACCGCGGCGGACGCTTTCCGGCGGTTTTCCTATTGCATGGCCGGCAATTTCGCGGTATACTAGTGCTATGGATTTTCTGGGAGGAGACCGTATGAAGGCGCTGGGACACTTAAAAACCATTACACATCATAAGCTGCTGGTCATGTACTACTGCTTCCGGGTGGGGCTGATCCGACAGGGGCTGCTGCACGACCTGTCCAAATATTCCTGGACGGAGTTTCGCATTGGAGCGAAATACTACACCGGGACCCGCAGCCCCAACGCGGCGGAGCGCAACGATCTGGGCTATTCCACGGCGTGGCTGCACCACAAGGGGCGGAACCGCCACCATCTGGAGTATTGGACGGACTACGGCGGCAAGGATATGCGCCTGGTGGGACAGCCCATGCCCACAAAATATATGGTGGAGCTGTGTCTCGACCGCATAGCCGCCTGCCGGGTCTACCACGGCAAGGACTACACGGACCGGGACCCGCTGGAGTATCTGGACCGGAGCCAGGACGCCAATCTGATGCACCCCCGGACCGAGGCCCAGGTGGTGGAGATCCTGCAGATGCTGGCGGAAAAGGGCGAAAGGGAAACGCTGCGCTATATCCGCCGCGTGGTGCTGAAGCATCCCGTGGCCTGCTATTCCAACCTCTCGCCGACGGCGCGGCCCCAGGAAAAGGACGCGACCTTTTTGCCGGGGCAGCGGCTCATCGCCCTGGGGCGTGAGCTTCAGACGCCCTTTTACCTCTATTCCCAGCAGCGGATTGAGGCGGCCTGCCGGGAGCTGAAGGATGCCTTCGCGTGGAATCCCGGCCACCGCCAGTTCTTCCCGGTGAAGGCGACCCCGACGCCGGCGGTGCTGCGTCTGCTGAGAGGCCAGGGACAGGGCGTGGTCTGCTCCTCGGCGGCGGAGCTGGAGCTGTGCGAAAAATGCGGCTTTGCCCCGGAGGAGATACTGTTCATGCCCAACTATCCCACGGACGCGGATCTGGACTGCGCGGCCCGGCTCCGGTGCCGCGTGATGCTGGACGGGCCGGGTCTGGTGGAAAAGATGGCGCAAAGAGGGATGCTCCCCAAAGTGGTGGGTCTGAGGGTAAATCCCGGCGGCGTGTTCCGGTATGGAACCTCGGAGACGCGGCTCCAAGGGATGAAATTCGGCTTTACGCCGGAGGCGGCGCGGGAGTGCATCGCGGAGCTGAAGGAGCATGGGGTCACGGAGATCGGCATTCACAGCTATCTGGCGGGCAACACCCTGGAGGAGGACTACTACCCGGCGGCGGCAAGGCTCCTGCTGGGGCTTGCTCTGGAGCTGAAACGGGACACGGGCGTCGGCATCGCCTATATCAACCTCTCCGGCGGTCTGGGCATCCCCTATCAGCCGGGGCAGCAGCCGCTGGACCTCCGGAGAATCGGCCAGCGGGTCCGGGCGGTATTTGAGGAGATGGACGCCGCCGGCGTTCCCGTATACACGGAGCTGGGCCGTATTCTGACCGGTCCGGCGGGAATTCTGGTGACGAAAGTGACCCATGTGCGGAAGGGCCTGCGTAGCTACGCGGGCGTGGACGCCTCCGCGTCCGATCTGATGCGGCCCATGATGTACGGGGCCTATCACCACATCTCCGTGGCCGGGCAGGAGGGCGCCGAACAGCGGGAGCCATGGGATGTGGTGGGGACCGTCTGTGAAAACACGGATAAATTCGCGGAGCAGCGGCTCCTTCCGCCCCTCCGGGAGGGGGATATCCTGGTCATACACGATACAGGCGCCCACGGCCACTCCATGGGCTACCAGTACGGCGGACGGCTCCGGTGCGCGGAGTACCTTCTGCACAAGGACGGCGGCATAGAAATGATCCGCCGGGCGGAGACCACGGCGGATTATCTCAGCACAGCGATTTTTTAACCCTGGAGGCCCAGCGCCACCAGACCGGCGCCCAGCAGCGTCAGCGTCAGGGCCAGCAGTATTAGCAGTCCCTCCGCCAGATAGGGCAGCAGCGCCCAGAGGATGCGGCGGCTTTTGAGCTTTCGCCGCAGCGCCCGGCGGGACGAGGCCCTAAGGGGCATGGGAACGGTGAGAAAATCGCTGAGATAGATCGTGCTTTTGGCGTTGGTACGCATGAGATATTCCTCCCTGTTTCCTGGATAAGCCCAGCTTACCAGAGAGGGAGTCCCATAAACGGGACTTTGGGCGTTCTGCTACAGCAGAACGCCCAAAGTATTATAGTCCGTATTCCGCCGCCAGCTCCTGGAAATAGGGCAGGGAGCGCTGGATGGTGTCATAGCTGACACAGTAGGCGATACGCACATAGCCGGGGCAGGCGAAGCTGCTGCCGGGGACCATCAGGATGTGGTATTTTTTCCCGCGCTGCACGAACTCCTTTTCATCCGGCGTGGGGGATTTTACAAACAGGTAAAAGGCTCCCTGGGGCTTGATGCACTGGAAGCCGCAGCCGGTAAGTCCCGTGTACAGGGCCTCCCGGTTCCGGTCGTAGGCGGCCAGATCGGTCTTTTCCTCCAGGCATTTGGCCACGACGCGCTGCATCAGGGAGGGGGCGTTGACAAAGCCCGACACCCGTGTGGCGATGCCGGCCGCCGCGTAGATCAGCGCATAGTCGTCGCACTCTCTGGGAATCAGCAGATAGCCGATGCGCTCTCCGGGCAGGGACAGGGATTTGGACCAGCTATAGCCCACGATGGTGTTGGCGTAGTATTTGGTCAGGAAGGGGACCTGGACGCCGTCGTAGACCAGCTCCCGGTACGGCTCGTCCGAGATGAGATAGATGGAGGTGCCAAACTCGTGCTGCTTTTCCCGGAGAATACGGCTCATCTCCATGCACGTCTCGTGGGAGTAGACCACGCCGGTGGGGTTGTTGGGATTGTTGATGATAACGGCCTTGGTTTTCGGGGTGATCCGTTCGGCAAATTCCCGCAGATTGGGCTGGAAGGTCTCGGTGTTGGGGGATACGACCACCAGCTCGCCGTCGTAGCCGGCCACATAGTTGCCGTACTCCGTGAAATAGGGCGCAAAGGTCAGCACCTGGTCGCCGGGATTCAAGAGGGTCTTGAGGATCACGTTTAAGCCGCCGGCCGCGCCCACGGTCATAATGATGTTGTTTTCGTCGAAGTCCGTATCAAAGCGCCGGTTCAGATCCTCCGCCACGGCCCGACGCACATCGGCGTAGCCCGTGTTGGACATATAGCCGTGAACCATCAGCGGGTCCTCCTGCCGGAGGATCTCCTCGATTGCGGTACGGACCCGCTCCGGGGCGGGAACCGAGGGGTTTCCCAGGCTGAAATCGTAGACGTTTTCCGGGCCAAACTCCTGGGCCATGATCTGGCCCTCCTCGAACATGGCGCGAATGACAGAGTTGTTCTCCGCCAGACGCTTCATTTTTTCAGAAATCATTTGATAACACTCCTGTTCATAATGTAGTTTCGGCGCGCTGACCCCAGAGCCGGGACAGCTCCACAGCGGTGTGCCAGTTGGCCGTCAGGGTTTGACGGGCGGCGGGGTCCATGCCGGGCCGGAAGATACGCTCCGTCTGCTGCAGCCGGGAGAGCTCCGCCGTGCCGCTCCAGACGCCCGTGGCGAGGCCCGCCAGATAGGCCGCGCCCGCAGCGGTGGTCTCCACCATGGTGGGACGCAGCACCGGCAGACCCAGCAGGTCGGACTGGAACTGCATCATAAAATCGCTGACGCTGGCCCCTCCGTCCACCCGAAGCTCGGTCATGCGGGTGTCGGATTCCAGATGCATGGTGTCCACCAGGTCCCCCACCTCATAGGCGATGGCCTCCAGCACCGCGCGGCACATATGGGCCTTTCCGGTGCCGCGGGTCAGGCCGAAGAAGCAGCCTCTCGCGCCGGTGTCCCAGTAGGGCGCGCCCAGGCCCGTAAAGGCGGGAACGAAGTACACGCCATCGTTGCCGGAGAGAGTCTCCGCCTGGAGGTCGCATTCGTGGGCGGCGGCGATCATCCGGCATTCGTCCCGAAGCCATTGGATGGCGGAGCCGGCGTTGAAGGCGCTGCCCTCCAGGGCGTAGGTGGTCCTGCCGTCCAGGTTCCAGGCCACAGAGGTCAGCAGGCCCTTGCGGGACCGAACGCTCTGCCCTCCGGTGTTCAGCAGCGTGAAGCAGCCCGTGCCATAGGTGTTTTTCGCCTGCCCCGGCGCAAAGCAGCCCTGGCCGAACAGCGCCGCGGCCTGATCTCCGGCGGACCCGGCGATGGGGATGCCCGCCAGGGCCTCCAGCCCGCGCAGCCCCGGCGCGATGGCGCCGTATACCATGGAGGAGGGAACAGGCGTGGGCAGCATGGCCATGGGAATGTTCAGCAGCGCGCAGAGCTCCCGGTCCCAGCAGAGCCGGTCGATGTCAAAGAGCATGGTCCGGGAGGCGTTGGAATAGTCCGTCACATGGACCCTTCCGCCGGTGAGATTCCAGATGAGCCAGGAATCCACGTTGCCGAACAGCAGCTCTCCCCGTTCCGCCCTGTCCTGCAAGGCCGGGTCCCGGTCCAGGATCCAGCGGATCTTGGTGCCGGAGAAATAGGGGTCGATCAGCAGGCCGGTCTTTTGCAGCACCAGCTCCGCCGCTCCGTCCGCCCGGAGCTTCTGACACAGCTCCGCGGTTCTGCGGCACTGCCAGACCACGGCGTTACAGACGGGCATTCCCGTGGTCCGGTCCCAGATGATGGTGGTCTCCCGCTGGTTGGTGATCCCGATGGCCGCGACGTCTGTGGGACTCAGGCCGCTGCGCTCGTAGACCTCCGCCATGGCCAGAAGCTCCGTGGAGAGGATCTCCATGGGGTCGTGTTCCACCCAGCCGGGAGCCGGATAGTGCTGGGTGATGGGGTATTGCGCTCGCGCAACAATGGAGCCGTTTCTGTCAAACAGGATCGCACGGGAGGAGGTGGTACCCTGGTCGATGGCCAGTACATAGCCGTTCATGGACAGCACATCCTTTCCTTGTTTTCTTATAGTTTCGCCGAAATAGACCAAAAAGTCAATAAGAAGAATCAATTTTTCAAAAGAACCGGGGGCGTACAAAAAAATGCCGCCAAAAAAACGCTGAAGCGCGCCCCCGGAGCGATGAAAGCTTTTTTGGGGATCAACGGAAATTCGCAGGGAAAAAACCGAGGAAAATAGGCTGTACATCCGCGCCGTTTCTATGCTATAATAGCACCGATGGATCATGGCGCTGTCAGCGCCCACAGAAAGGAACTGTTTCCATGAAAAAATGCTTGATCGTGGTGGACTATCAAAACGACTTCGTATCCGGCACGCTGGGCTTTCCGGAGGCTGCGGCGCTGGAGGACGGGATCGTCCGCAAAATCCGGGCGTACCGTGCGGCGGGGGATGATGTGATGTTCACCTTTGACACCCACACGCCGGAGTATCTGGTGACCCAGGAGGGACGCAAGCTGCCGATACCCCACTGCATTGGCGGTACGGAGGGCCACAAGCTCTACGGCGAGGTGGGAAAGAACTGCAACGCGGAGGACTGGTGCTTCATCAAATACACCTTTGGCTCCGACGCGCTCTATCAGTTCCTGGGGAAAAACCAGTATGCTCGTATTGAGCTGGTTGGCGTTGTGACCAATATCTGCGTCCTGGCCAACGCCATCCTGGCAAAGACGGCTCAGCCGGAGACGGAAATCGTGGTGGATGCCGCCTGCACGGCCTCCAATGTACCCGCGCTCCACGAAAAGGCGCTGGACGTGATGGAGAGCCTGCAAATCACTGTGACGGGGAGGGCGTGACATGAAAGAGAGAAACCTGTCCATGCTCTGCGACTTCTATGAGCTGACCATGGGCAACGGATATTTCAGGACGGGACTGCAAAACCGGATCGCCTATTTTGACGTGTTCTTCCGGGCTGTCCCGGATGGAGGCGGCTTCGCGATCGCCGCCGGACTGGAGCAGATCATCTCCTATATTCAAGAGCTGCACTTCACGCGGGAGGATATTGCGTTCCTGCGGGGCAAGGGAATTTTTGACGAGGCGTTTCTGGACTATCTGCGGGACTTCCATTTCTCCGGAGACATCTACGCGGTGCCGGAGGGGACGCCGGTGTTCCCTCAGGAGCCGATCCTGACGGTCCGCGCACCGGCCATCGAGGCCCAGCTCATCGAGACCTATGTGCTGCTGGCGCTGAACCATCAGACCATGATCGCCACCAAGGCCAACCGCATCGTGCGGGCATCCCAGGGACGGACGGTGCTGGAGTTTGGCTCCCGCCGCGCCCAGGGGGCCGACGGCGCGGTGATCGGCGCAAGGGCCGCCTACATAGGCGGGTGCGCCGGAACGGCCTGCACCCTGACGGACGAGCTCTACGGCGTTCCCGCGGGAGGCACCATGGCCCACGCCTGGGTCCAGATGTTCGACACGGAGTACGAGGCGTTTAAGACCTATTGTGAGCTGTATCCCGAAAACGCCACGCTGCTGGTGGACACCTATAATACGCTGAAAAGCGGCGTTCCCAACGCCATCCGCGCCTTCAAGGAGGTGCTGCTGCCCAAGGGCATCACCGACTTTGCCATCCGGCTGGATTCCGGCGACATCTCCTACCTGTCCAAGCAGGCCCGGAAAATGCTGGACGACGCCGGACTTCAATGCTGCAAGATCACCGCCTCCAACGCCCTGGACGAGCATCTCATCCGGGATTTGGTGATGCAGGGGGCCAAAATCGACACCTTTGGGGTGGGCGAGCGGCTCATCACCTCCCGCAGCGAGCCGGTATTCGGCGGCGTATATAAATTGGCCGCCGTGGAGAACGGGGCGGGGGAGATCGTCCCCAAAATCAAGATCAGTGAAAACACCGCGAAAATCACGAATCCGCACTTCAAGCGGGTCTACCGCTACTATGACAACGAGAGCGGCAAGGCCCTGGCGGACGAGCTGTGCCTCTACAACGAAACGGTCACGGCGGATTCGCCCCGCACCATCTTCGACCCCAACGCCACCTGGAAAACAAAGACGCTGACCGATTTTACCGTGCGGGAGCTGCAGGAGCCGATTTTCAAGCAGGGAAAGCTGGTCTATGCCCTTCCCGCGCTGCCGGACATCCAGCGCTACTGCCGGGAGCAGATCGGGACCCTCTGGGACGAGGTCAAGCGGTTTGAAAATCCCCACACCTACTATGTGGACCTGTCGAGGGACCTCTGGGAGGTCAAGCAGCGGCTGCTGGCCGAGGCGAAATAGAGAAAATCAGAGCGTGATGCGGCATTGGCATCACGCTCGTTTTCTATTCGGATAAAAAGGACCGTATGGTATCCATCACGTCCAGGACCTCCTGCTCAAAGGCTCTGGCGGACACCCGCAGAGCGCCGTGGCCCAGAATGATGATCTGCTCCATCCCGTCGGAGGTGGCCACCCGGACCCGGTGCTGTTTCCCCAGCTCGTAGGAAAGCCGCTCGATATAGCTGTCCGCTGTCTGGGCTTCCCTGGTGTAGACCACCGACAGGTCCCCGTAGCGGGTCACAGAGCCGCTGCCGCCCTTGACCTTGTAGGCGTCGAACACCAGGATCACCGGACACTGCCGAAAGCTCTGGTAGTTCCGCAGGATGTCAATGAGCCGGTCCCTGGCGGCGTCCAGGCTGTCCTCCGCGAGCTTTTTCAGACTGTCCCAGGCGAAGATGATGTTGTAGCCGTCCACCAGCACATATTCCGGCCCGGAGGGGATCGGCGCGGCCCGGTAGGGCTTGGCCTCGGTCTTGGCCGGGCGCATGGCCTGATGGACGTCACGCCGGATGGGACCGTAGGTTCGCTCAAAAATTCGGATCAGCTCCCGGTCTGTTGCGGCCATGGCGCGGTAGCGGCGGCCCAGGACCTCCATGGGCGGCTCCTCCGGCGCAGGCGGGTTCCAGGCGCGGGGAAGGTGCATATGGTCAAAGACCTGGGACCACTTGACGGTGTAGCCCGCGCCGTGGCCGCAAAATACGCTGTCCGGGGTGTTGTCCAGATCCGCCTCCGGGTCGTAGCCGGCCGCCGCAATCACGGAGTTCTGATCGAGGCAGGGGAAATAGCCCTTCAGCGTGCAGAAAAAGCGGCCCATGCCGTGGGTATAGGCGGTGATCTCCTGGGGATAGGACTGCAGGGCGGCCACCGGCGCGCTGCCCGTGAGCCTCGTCATGGTCTCCAGCGTCTCCGGCGGAGACAGCTCCGCCCCCATGGTCTGAAGATCCGTCATGGCGCGGCCGGTGCAGTCCGGCGGGAGCTCCAGCGTAAAGCTGTACCATGGCTCCAGCAGAACGGTCTGCGCCTGCATCAGCCCCTGCCGGACGGCCCGGTAGGTGGCCTGCCGGAAGTCGCCGCCCTCGGTGTGCTTCAGGTGGGCCTTGCCGGACAGAAGGGTGATCTTCATGTCCGTGATGGGCGAGCCGGTGCAGACGCCCAGATGCCGCTTCTCCGCCAGATGGGTGAGGATCAGCCGCTGCCAGCTCCGGTCCAGCGTGTCCTCCGGACAGGCGCTTGCAAATTCCAGACCGCTGCCCCGCTGGCCCGGTTCCAGCAGCAGATGCACCTCGGCGTAGTGCCGGAGCGGCTCGTAGTGGCCCACACCCTCCACCGGTCCGGCGATGGTTTCCCGGTAGAGGATGCGTCCCGGACCGAACCGGAGCGGGACCCCGAACCGCTGCTGAAACAGGTCCCCCAGGATCTCAAGCTGCACCGGCCCCATGATCTGGAGCTGAAGCTCCTGATGGGCGGGGTCGAAGGACACATGGAGCTGCGGGTCCTCCTCCTGGAGCTGGCCGAGCTGCGCGGCGGCCAGGTGGACGTCGTAGCCCTCCGGGAGGATCGCCTGATAGGTGAGCACCGGGGTCAGAAGGGGCGCCTCTGCCTGGGCCTCCGCGCCAAGGCCCATGCCGGGGAGGGTCCCGGTCAGCCCGGTGACGGCCACCACGTCGCCGGGAAGGGCCTCCTCCATCAGGGTATATTTCGCGCCGGAGTACGCCCGAAGCTGCGTGACCTTCTCGTCAAGGACCGGAATGGTCTGCCGGACCCGCAGGACGCCGCCGGTGACCTTCAGATGGGTCTCCCGTATTCCCTGGCTGTCTCTGGCGATTTTGTACACTCTGGCGGAAAACGCCCCGCAGTCCTGGGCTGCGGGCGCATACCGCTCCAGACCGCTTAAGAACTCCGGCACGCCCCGGAGCTTCAGCGCCGCGCCGAACCAGACCGGGAACAATGCGCCTTCCGCGATGGCGCAGGCGATGGCGGCGTCGGAGATTTGGTCCGTTTCCAGATATTCCTCCAGCAGCGCCTCGCTGCAAAGAGCCAGCTCCTCCGGGGAGGCGGAGAGCGGACAGATGCTGCCGTCAAGCTGCCGGCGGAGCTGGGCGAGGATCGCGTCGGCGTCCGCGCCGGGCAGGTCCAGCTTGCTGACAAAGACAAAGGTGGGGATATGGTGACGCCGGAGGAGCCGCCAGAGGGTGACGGTGTGGCCCTGGACCCCGGCACTGCCTCCGATGACCAGAATGGCGCAGTCCAGCACCGCCAGCGTGCGTTCCATCTCTGCGGAAAAGTCCACATGGCCGGGGGTGTCCAGAAGCGTCACCTGCACGTCGCCCAGGGTCATCATGGCCTGCTTGGAGAAGATGGTGATGCCCCGCTGCCGCTCCAGGGCGAACGTATCCAGAAACGCGCTGCCGTGGTCCACCCGGCCCATGGTCCGCAGCGCGCCGGAGCAATAGAGCATGGCCTCGGCCAGCGTGGTCTTTCCCGCGTCCACATGGGCAAGGATGCCGACTACCGTTCGCTTCATGGTATACCTCCCGACTGCGGCGTATCAGGCCGCGAGATTCTGAATCCAAATGCCCTTTTTCACCAGATACAGCCCCAGCACCGCCTTGAGCGCGTCCAGACACATGACCGTCAGATACAGATAGACCAGAGGCATCGCGGTGAAGTGGGCCAGCGCAAAGGCCACCGGCAGATTGACCACCCACATGGAAACGCTGTCAAACAGGAAGGTGAGCAGGGTTTTTCCGCCGGACCGCAGGGTGAAATAACAGTTGTTGTACACGCCGCGTATGGTGAGGAAGAGGGCGTCCAGCCAGAGCAGATGCGTGGCCAGAGCGCGGATGGACGCGGAGGTGTTGTAGATTCGGGGGAACAGCGGCGCCGCCGCAGCCAGAAGTAAGGCGGTGACCGCGCAGAGCGCCGCGCCGAAGGCGATCATCTTCCGGTCCGTGTCCCGGGCCTGCTCAAAGGCTCCCGCGCCAAGCTCCTGCCCCACCAGGATTGAGATGGCCGTGCCCATAGCCATGATCGCCATGGAAAAGAAATTGCTGACCGTGCTGGAGATATTGTAGGCGGCCACGGCCTCCAGCCCCCGGACGGAGTAGCACTGGACGATGAAGGTGGTCCCCATGGACCACATCAGCTCGTTGAGCATCAGCGGCATCCCCTTGACCGTGATCTCCTTTGCCAGGGGAAGGGGGACGCGAAGGGTCCGGAATACCCCTTGGAAATAGGGGAAACGGCTCCTGTGCCGCCGTGCGTAGGTCAGAATGATTGCCAGCTCCGCAAACCGGGAGATGGCCGTGGCCAGGGCCGCGCCCGCTACGCCCAGCCTGGGCGCGCCGAAGTGTCCGAAAATCAGAATATAGTTCAGGACCATATTGACCAGAACGGCGATGGTGCTGGCGCGCATGGGGATGCCGGTCTCCCCGGTCTCACGCATCGTAGAGGAATAGAGCTGGACAATGGCAAAGGGGATGGTTCCGATCAGCATGATTTTCAGATAGTTCACGCCATAGGATAAGGTGGCCTCCAAATCGCCGCCGGTCCCGGCGTCCGTCAGGAACAGCCCGATCAGCGGCTCCCGGAAAAACCAGAGGATGCCCAGCGCCAGAGAAGTGATGAGGGCGGTGCTGATGACCTTATAGCGGAACACGCTCCGGATCTTATCCTGGTCGCCCTTGCCGAAATACTGGGCGCAGAAAATGCCCGCGCCGGAAAGACTGCCGAAAATGCAGAGCTGGAAGATAAAGAGAAGCTGATTGGTAATGGCGACGCCGGACATCTGCTCGGTCCCCACCTGGCCCACCATGATGTTGTCCAGCAGACCCACAAAATTGGTGATGCCCTGCTGGATCACAATGGGGAGCATGACCCGCAGCACGCGCCGGTAAAAGTCCCTGTCACCGATGTACTTTCCCACTGAGAAGCTCCTTTTCGTTTTGCTGGCCCCCGGAGAGGCTCCAGAGCATTATAGCACAGCTTTCTCCGCCAGGCAAGGCACAATGTTTGAATTGTGCTGTTGCGTTTGATTTATGATGGTCCGGGTCCGAAAGGATTGACGTGAAAAACCGGGGGAGGTATAATATATAATATCTTGCAATTTTGAAAGGAGCACGCAAATGAGCACAGAAAAGCTGGTAACATACATTCTGGACGGGAAAGAGGTCCCCGCCGGGACGCCCGGCGCGGCGGCCTATGAGACCGAGCCCATCTCTCCGGAAAAGGGCCTGTACGAGGGCGGCATGACCAAGGGGAGCTGCAACTACCGCACGGCGCTGTTTGTGGACGGCGGCCGGATCTCCGAGACCAAGAGCGTTCCCGCAGCCATCACCGGCGGCAGCTATGACGGCAAGAAGCTGGAGGGCGGCGTTATCGCCTCGGAAAACGCCCTGTTCAATGGCGTGATGGTCAACGACTCCGCCTTTGCCGTGAAGGATCTGACCATGACCGCCAACGGTTCCGGCGGCAACGACTTCAAGGGCTACGGCGCGGGCCTTGCCGCCTACGGAAAGTCCAAGGTGGAGGCCGAGGGCTATGTGTTCTCCGGCGCCGGCGCGGTCCGCCACGGGGTGTTTGCCGGAGGCAACGCGCCTGAGGACGAGCTGACCGTGACGGTCAAAAATTCCTTTGTCAAGGCCGACGGCTCCAAGTACGAGTCCGCCGCCGAGGGAATGTCGAGCTGCCCGTGGATGCTGGGCATCAGCCCCGACGGACACGCCCGCGCCACCATGGTGGACGGCTATTCCCATGTGAACTATGAGAAGGATATTCTGCTGTCCGACGGCTGGGGCGTTCTCTCCGTGGACGACACGGGAGATACCGTGGACTTCGGCAAGTATTCCATCGAAATGCAGGTGAAGGACTCCGTCATTGACGTGACCACAGAGGGGACCGACGACCCAAGCTGCTACGCCACCTATTCCATCGGCGGCTGCCGCAACCGCTTCTACGGCTGCACGGTGGGCAACGGCGCGGCCTCCCAGCAGTACCGGGACCTGAAGGCCGCTCTGCCGGAAACCGGCGTCAGCTATGACTATAAGACCAAGAAGTACGGGCTGACCTATGCCGCCGTGGTGGCCAACGAGCACGCCTCCGCGGGCTGGTATGACGGCTGCCAGGTCACGACCAAATACGGCGTCATGTACCACAAGACCAACAACGTCCGCTATGTGCCCGGCGCTGGGGATGATTCCTCCGCCACGCTGCCGGAGTGCGGCGTCACCGAGGTCCGGGACTCCACCTTCCACACCCAGGGCGCGGCGTTCCTGGTGAAGGCCTGCACCCCTGTCATTGACGTGAAGAACAGCAAGCTCATCTCGGATAAGGGCGTGATCGTGCAGCTTATGACCTGCGACGACCCCGGTATGGGTACGCCCGCCTTCTCGGAGAAGATCGACGTCAGCGCGCCGGTGGAAAAGGACCCCGATTATAATCCTTATGACTACAACCGGAAGGACCAGAAGCTGTTTCGCAAGTTCGATGTGAAGAACATGATCTCCGATGTACAGGCCGGCTTCAAGGACTGCAACGGGAAAAACGGCACCGCGCTGGAGGGCGATTTCTTCAACAGCATCAACGTCGCCACCAACGGCGAGGGGATGGTCTGGTGGGGCCAGAACCTGATTTTGTCCTTTGACAACTGCGATGTGAAGGGCGCTTGCTCCTCGGCGGTGTCCACCCACGACCGGTATTCCTACTATCTGGCCGCCGGCGGGGACAAGAGCATCCCGGTCAACGCCGAGGGCTATGAGATCGCGGGCAAGTGGGAAAAGGCCAGCTTCGGGCCTCCCATGCCCATGGACGGCGAGGGAATGCCCGAAATGCCCGGCGGACCCGAAATGCCCGGCGGACCCGGTATGCCGGAGATGGGCGGAATGCCGCCCATGCCTGAGCCGAAGTCCTATTTCACGCCGGATCGCGACGAAAAGGGCGATCTGGTGGTGATCGGCCAGGAGAAGCTGACGCCCACAGAGGGCTGCATCGTGTCCCAAAACGCCACCTATCTGGGCGGCCTCACCAACACCGCCGCGCCCACGGTCAACAACGGCGTTTGGGTCAGTCTGAAAAACGGCTCCGTCTGGACCCCGGTTGGGACCAGCTACCTGACCCGGCTGGAGGTCTCCGCAGACAGCCGGATCCAGGGCAAGGTCACGGTGGACGGCGCAGCCGTCGTGCCGGAGGCCGGCAAGGTCTATACCGGCGCAATCCTCGTCACCGCGTAAAAAACAAGGCCGGCCACGGAGAAGTCTCTCCGTGGCCGGCATTTTTTGCTTATTCGGAAGTGTGATAGACCCATGCGACGGGCAGGGGACGGCCGGATGGCGTGGCCGTGTTGCAGCAGCGGGTCACATATTCGCCCTTATAGTACATAATGGCGCTGGTGCCGCCGTCCAGGTTCATGGCCTGGACACAGCCATACTGGGCCATTTTTTCCGCCACGACCTCCGTGCCGCACCCAAGGCTGTCCGTGAAGCGGCCCTCCACCACCACGGCGATGGATTCCAGCTTGTCCGTCTGTCCCAGCGCGGTCCGCGGATTGGGGCTGGTCCAGTAATCCTGTGCAAGGACCTCGCCGTCGATAATCAGGGCGGGAAGAAACTCACAGGCGTCTCTGGTCCCCTCGCCGACAGAGCTGGAGGAGTCCACAATGTACATTTTGTCGTCGTCCCGCAGCTCCAGGCGCTTGGCCCCGTACTCCATTTCATAAAGGCGGGTGCCGTACTGCACGCCGCTGCAAACGGCAAGCCCGTTCATGCTGCCGCCGTTGCCCACGCCCTCAGGGTCGTCGAAGCCGTTGGCGGTAAAGCTCAGCACACCGCTGTTGTTGTCGCAGATCACGCCCGCCGTCTGTCCCACGACGCCCAGCGTGGTGGCCGCGCACATGGTCAGCCGGGAGGTGTCCTTGCAGATGGCCATGACGCCGCGGGAGTTGGACAGGTTGACGCGGATCAGCGTAATGCCGTCCACCGCGTTGACCGCCAGGACCTGGTCCCCGTAGATGGTTTTCATGCTGGTGCCATCATCGTCAAGGCCGCTCTCGTTGACGTCGATGCCGGACCAGCCGTTCTCCAGAGCCTCAGGATGCTCCTCCATATAGGCCATAACGGAGTCATAGTCCAGCTCCCAGAACAGCTCGAAAAAGGTCTGCTGCTCCGGACTTTCATAGATGCCCAGGTTCGGCGCGTCCGCCTCCTCCACCGCTTCCTCCGTTTGGCTGCTTTCGTCCGCCGCCGTGCTGCTGGATTCCACGGTTTCCGAGGAAAAGCTGGGCAGGGCCTGGACGGTGATATTGCCCCAGCTGCTGGTCAGTCCCGCCATCTGATCCTCTGTTTCATACCGCTCCCGCAGCACGTCGTCGATCAGCTCGCTGGGGATGATGGCCGTGGCCATCCACTTGTGGTTGAGGGTGGACATGGCGGTCCGGATGTACATGGTCCGCATCTCGGAAATGACAGGGAGGTCGGAATAGATTGTAATCAGATAGAAAATGCTGAATACGGTGCAGAACACCAGCAGCGCGTGCGCGATGGCGCTGAGGACCGGATGCCGCCGCTTTTCGCGGGATTCCGGCTCCTCCTCGTAGTCGTCGTACAGCTCGTCCGGCTCGTCCAGCTCCCGGTCCTCCTCGGAGTAGCGGTACCACTGTTCCGGGGAGGCGTCGGGCAGGGAGGGGTCAAAGCTGTGGTATTCCCGGCTGCCGTCAAAGGAGCGGTACTCGCCCAGGTCCTGATAGGTGTCCTCGTCATAGGGGAGCGCGTCCGGCTCCGCAGCGTCCTCCGGGTCCTCCCGGTCGGCGCTGCCCTCCTCTCCGGGCAGAATGCTCTGCAGAATATCGCTGATTAGCGCGTCGTCATCCTCGTATTCAAAATCAGGCTGAAAGATGTCGTCGTCCAACCCGCCATGGTCGAATAAATCTTCTTTTCCCATTCAAAAGCCTCACTTTTTGCGGATTTACCCGTTTCATACTACCATAGTTTTGCCGGAAAAGCAACCCAAAGCGGCAATCCTTTGCAAAATCTTTCTGTGATTTACGGAGATACAGGGGGATTCTTTGGCAACAGTATTTGCAAATCGGGCGCTGATGTGATACAATGATGCTTAAAGCGGCGGCGCGAAAACGGAGCTTTAACGCTTTTCCGATTTCTGCCGGATTTCGGCGGGACGGGTATAGGGGATACGTTGCGCCGCCTTTAAGGATAGGGGAATGATTATGACCAGAACCACAGCCAGGGAGATCGCCATGCACCTGATCTATGAGCTGGACTACCACGAGGAGCTGCCGGAGGAGCTGCTCGACAGGGTGTTCAGCGAGAACTACTACCCGCGTCTTGCGGAGGAGGCAGACCTGTATCAGGAGAAGCCCAACGCCAAGCAGCTTCAGTACATCGGGGACTGTCTCCGGGGCGTCTATGCCAAAAAACAGGAGCTGGACCAGATTATTGAGACCTACGCGGTGGGCTGGAAGGTGTCGCGCATCTCCAAGGTGGCGCTGGCAGTGCTGCGCCTGGCGGTCTATGAGATCCTGTATGTGGAGGACGCGCCCACCGGGGCCGTTATCAACGAGGCGGTGGAGATCGCAAGACGCTATGAGGAGGAGGAGACCGTGGCCTTTATCAACGGCGTGCTCGGCTCCTTTGCCCGGACCCGCCCATGACGGCCATCGGCTTTGACACCAGCAACTACACCACCTCTGCGGCCTGGTTTGACGGCACGGCGGGAGAGAACCGGGGCCGTCTGCTGGAGGTCAGGTCCGGCGCGCTGGGGCTGAGGCAGAGCGAGGCCCTGTTTCAGCATATCAAGCGCCTGCCGGAGATCGTTGAGATGCTCCCGGACTGCGGGGACGTCCGCGCAGTCGGGGCCAGCACCCGGCCACGGGCGGTGGAGGGGTCCTATATGCCGTGCTTTCTGGCCGGGGAGTCCCAGGGGAAGGTCCTGGCCCGGATGCTGGGCGTGCCGTTTTACGGATTTTCCCACCAGCAGGGACATCTGGCGGCGGTGCTCCGGAGCGCGGGCCGGCTGGATTTGATGGAGAGGCCCATGCTGGCATGGCATCTTTCCGGCGGGACCACGGAGCTTCTGTACGTGGAGCCGGGCCTGCGGGCCAGATGTATCGGCGGCTCGGAGGATCTGTCGGCGGGCCAGCTCATCGACCGGACGGGCGCCTTGCTGGGGCTGGATTTCCCGGCGGGCAGGGCGCTGGACCGCATGGCGGAGGGCGCGGCGGGGAAACCCTACGCGGTGAAGCTGCGGGGCCTGTCCTTCTCCCTGTCCGGAATAGAGAACAAGGTCCGGCAGCTCTTTGATCGGGGAACGCCGCCGGAGGAGGTGGCGGCCTTTGCGCTGTCCTGTGTGGCGGATGCCGTGCGCCGGACCACAGAGCAGGCGCTGGGGCAATACGGGGACCTGCCGGTGATCTTCAGCGGAGGCGTGGCCTCCAACACGCTGCTGCGCCGGACCATGAAGGACGGCATATTCGGCTCGCCCCAGAGCTCCACGGACAATGCCCTGGGGATCGCGGTGCTGACCTATTTGGAGTATCAACATGGATGAACAACTGATTTTAGAGGTAAGCCAGCTCAACGCCTACATCAAGGAAATGATGGACAGCGACGCCCTGCTGACGGGGCTGTGCGTCCGGGGCGAGCTGAGCAATTATAAAAAATACCCGTCGGGCCACCACTATTTCACCCTGAAGGACGGGGAGGCGTCGCTGAAATGCGTGATGTTCCGGAACAATGCCGTGCGGCTGCGCTTTCGCCCGGAAAACGGTATGACCGTTTTGGCGGCGGGCCGCGTCACGGTGTATCCCAGGGACGGCGCATACCAGCTCTACTGCGTTTCCATGCGGCCCGATGGGGTCGGGGACCTGGCGGTGGCCTTTGAGCAGCTCAAGAAAAAGCTCTCCGCGGAGGGGCTGTTTGACCAGACCCACAAGAAGCCCATTCCGGCGTTTCCCGGCAGGATCGCGCTGATTACGTCCCCGGCGGGCGCTGCGCTCCATGATATGCTGCGTATTCTGGGACGGCGGTACCCGCTGGCCCGGGTGACGCTGCTGCCGGTCCGGGTCCAGGGTACGGAGGCGCCGGGAGAGATCGCCGCCGCGCTGGACTATGCGAACCAGCGGCGTCTGGCGGACCTCATTATCTTAGGACGCGGCGGCGGGTCCATGGAGGACCTTTGGGCCTTTAACGAGGAGATCGTGGCCAGAGCCATTTACCGCTCCGGGATCCCGGTGATCTCCGCCGTGGGACACGAGCCCGATGTGACCATCGCGGACTATGTGGCGGACCTGCGGGCGGCGACGCCCTCCAACGCGGCGGAGCTGGCGGTGCCGGATCAGGCGGAGCTGCGGAGCCAGCTGGAGAGCTATAACGTCCGCATGGCCCAGAGTCTCACCAAGCGGCTGAAGCTGGCCCGGCAGCAGCTTGAGCTGAAGCGCTCGGCCAGGGTGCTCCACTCTCCGGAGGAATACCTCCAGGACCGGCGGCAGCAGCTTGACGGGCTGACGATGCGGCTGGGCAAGGCCATGGGACAGAGAAGCCTGCTGGCAGGCCGGGACCTGATGCAGCGGCAGCAGGCCATGCCCAGGGCGGCGCGGGACGGTATCCGGCGCAGACGGCAGACCCTTGGGACCCTGACCGCCGGACTGGATGCCATGAGTCCCTTGAAGGTCCTGTCCCGCGGCTACAGCATTACGGAAAACGGGCGGGGAGAGGCCGTGACCTCGGTCAAGGAGCTTTCCCCCGGAGCGCAAATCACGGTGCGATTGTCCGATGGCCGGGTCCGGGCCACGGTGGACAAGTGCTTGGAGGAACGAATATGGCAAGAAAAGCAATGACATTTGAGGAATCCATCCGGCGGCTGGACGAGATCGTCGCGGCGCTGGAGGCCGGAGAGGTCTCTCTGGAGGAGTCCATCCGGCTCTTTGAGGAGGGGACCAAGCTGTCCGCCAAATGCGCGGAGCTGCTGGATACGGCGGAGCTGAAGGTCACGCAGCTCATGCGGGGACCGGACGGCGAGGACGTGGAGGAGGAACTCCCCAATGCCTGACTTTGCGGAGGAGCTCAAAGACCGGCAGGCCCAGGTGGAGGCGTTTCTGGAGGCGCAGTTCCGGCAGGAGACGCCCTACGGCGTGTTGCTGGAGGCCATGCGCTACAGCCTCCTGGCGGGAGGAAAGCGTCTGCGCCCGGTGCTGTGCCTGTCCTTCTGCGAGGCCTGCGGCGGCGAGATGTCTAAGGCCCTGGAGGCCGCCTCCGCCATCGAGATGGTCCACACCTATTCCCTGATCCACGACGACCTGCCGTGCATGGACAACGACGACTATCGCCGGGGCAGACCCACCAGCCACAGGGTCTATGGGGAGAATATCGCCACCCTGGCGGGGGATGGACTGCTGACGGCGGCGTTCCGCTATCTGGCGGAGATGGACGCGGAGCCGGCGCAGATCGTGCAGTGCGTGGCGCTGCTCGCCGCTGCGGCGGGAGAGCACGGCATGGTGGCCGGACAGATCCTGGACCTGGAGGGGGAAAAACGGCCCCTGACGGAGCGGGAGCTTCGCTTGGTCCACAGCCGCAAGACCGGGGACCTGATCCGGGCGGCCTGTCAGATGGGCGTGGTGCTGGGCGGCGGCGGACAGGAGCTGCTGGAGGCCGCAGGGACCTTCGCGGAGGCCCTGGGCATGGCGTTCCAGATACGGGACGATATGCTGGACCGCATCAGCACCCAGGAGGAGCTGGGCAAGCCCATCGGCTCGGACGAGAGCAACGGCAAGAGCACCTTTGTCTCCCTGCTGGGGCTGGACGCCTGCCAGCGCCTGGTGGAGCAGGAGACAGAGCGGGCGATCGCGGCGCTGAAGGGCGGCTTTGTCCGGACGGACTTCCTGACGAATCTGGCCAGGGCGCTGACCGGCCGCAGGAAATAACCGTTGCAAAAATCAAACTCTATGCTATAATATTTCTTAGCAGCTTTATTTCGCTTATTTTCCCGGCGGCGCAGTATCCTAGTCAGCGCCTGCGGTTCTTAGGGAGGGCCTAAAAATCCTCTAAAGGGCATATCGATGAAGTCTCTGGTGCCTGCTTTTTACGCCCAGTTTGGGGTGGGTGCTGGGGGTTAAGGATTTCGGGCGGGCCTCAATGGCATGAGGTTTGCGACCCGGCTTCCGTGGAGACCTGTTCTTGTGCGACAGCCAGCGTATCCTTTTGATACCATACGGGACTGCGTACGAAGCAGGGTTAAACCTGTAAGGCGGTGCGATTTCGCGCTGTGTACAGTGTAGCCTGCCTTGCGTGGATGTGGAGGAGGGAGGAGCTACGCACACCGTACTGCCGGCCGCAGCTACTGTGTGATATTCTCCCGAAACTGCATCTGCAAAAGAGGCTAAAGAACTGACAGGGTTGTTGTGGAAAGCACCTAGGCTGTCTATTTGGGGCAGATGGGGGATTACAGTGCGGACTAAGTGGCAATCGGGCATCGGCATGGGCAACCTGCCGGCACGGACTCTAAAGGGAAACCACCCTTTCGGCAACGGAGGGCAGTCCGCGGGGAAATCCAGCCAGACCTAAGCCGTAAGATTAATCCCATCTGCTGCCGCCATATTGATACAAATAACGGAGGAATCTCCTTGAAACCCGACATACCCAAGCAAAAGAAAAAGGGAAAAAAGGTAAATGTCCGGTGGATCGGCATCGTCTTTTTCAGCGCGGTGGTGATCTCCGCGATTTTCTCTATGGTTTCCGATGCGCTGCTCACCAAATCCAGTCTGATTCCCGCCCTGGGCATTCTCCTGGTGATTATCCTGATCGGCATCGTCTTTGACATGATCGGCGTGGCGGTGACGGCGGCGGACACGAAGCCCTTTCACTCCATGGCGGCCCACCGGGTCCCCGGCGCGCAGGAGGCCCTGACGATGCTGCGGAACGCGGAGAAGGTCTCCTCCTTCTGCAACGACGTGGTGGGCGACATCTGCGGCGTCATCTCCGGCACGGCCTCCGCGTCCATCGTGGTGATGATACTGGCGGAAAAAAGCGCCCCGCTGAGTCTGCTGGAGATATTGATGGCGGCGCTGGTGTCGGGAATCACGGTGGGCGGCAAGGCCATCGGCAAGGGCTTTGCCATATCGAGGTCCACACAGATCGTCCATGCCACCGCCAAGGTGATATACTATGTGAAGTATGCGCCCAAGGCCATTTCCAAGCTGTGGAGCAAGAAATAAAAGACAGGTTGTGTAATTGTGAATCTTTTGGAGCGAGCAGGCAGTCGGGAGCAATTCCTGGCC
This sequence comes from uncultured Oscillospiraceae bacterium, assembly GCA_964493585.1. Taxonomy (GTDB): domain Bacteria; phylum Bacillota; class Clostridia; order Oscillospirales; family Oscillospiraceae; genus HGM13006. The sequence goes on along the minus strand of CAZBOR010000005.1, from coordinate 5,832 downwards.
TTTCGGCCGGAAGAAGACCAAGCTCTTTGCAGTGAAATAAGAAGTTTTTTAATCAACAGCGTTTCCAAAACCGGAGGCCATCTGGCCTCCAATCTGGGCGCTGTTGAACTCACCATCGCCATTCACAAGGTTTTTGACCCGTTTCGGGACCGCATTGTGTTCGATGTGGGGCATCAGTGCTATGTACATAAGCTGCTGACCGGCCGCATGGACGGCTTTGACCGGCTCCGGCAGCTTGGCGGGATGGCGGGCTTTCCGAAGCCGTCGGAGTCCGACGCGGACGCCTTCGTGGCGGGCCACGCCTCCAACTCCGTGTCCGCCGCTCTGGGCATCGCAAGGGCCAGGACCCTGATGGGCGAGGACTACAGCGTGATCGCCGTCATTGGCGACGGCGCGCTGACCGGCGGTCTGGCCTATGAGGGCCTGAACGACGCGGGCCAGAGCAAGGAGCCGATCATCGTGGTCCTCAACGACAACGGGATGTCCATCCAGCCCAATGTGGGCGGTATCTCCAAGTTCCTGGCCCGCCAGCGGCTCAAGCCCTCCTATTTCAGCTTCAAGCGGGTCTATCACAGCATTACCCACACGGTCCCCGGCGGGAAGCATATCTACAACGTGACCCACCGGATCAAGTGCTGGATGAAAAACGCGCTGATCGGCAGCAATATGTTTGACGAGATGGGCTTTACCTACCTGGGTCCCGTGGACGGCCATGACATCAAACGGATGACCTATCTGCTCCAGCAGGCCAGGGACCTGGCGTGTCCGGTGCTGCTCCATGTGACCACCACCAAGGGCCGCGGCTACTCCTACGCGGAGGAAAACCCCGATGAATACCACGGTGTGTCCGGCTTCAACGTGCAGTCCGGCGCGTGCAGCGGCAGCAGACGGGAGACCTTCTCCGATGCGTTCGGAAAGACCATGTGCGCCATGGCCACGGAGGACCACCGCATATGCGCCGTCACGGCGGCCATGGAGCAGGGGACCGGGCTGACGGAATACGCGGACCGGTTTCCCAGACGCTTTTTCGATGTGGGGATCGCAGAGGGCCATGCCGTCACCATGTCCTGCGGTCTGGCGAAGCAGGGAATGCTGCCGGTGGTGGCGATCTATTCGACCTTTTTGCAGCGGGCCTATGATATGCTCATCCATGACGCGGCCATCGGAAGCCTCCATGTGGTATTCGCGGTGGACCGGGCCGGTCTGGTGGGGGCGGATGGGGAGACCCATCACGGCGCCTTCGACGCCTGCTTCCTGCGGACGGTGCCGCACATGACGGTGCTGTCCCCCTCCTCCACGGAGGAGCTACGCAAGACCCTGCACCACGCCGTGTACAGTCTGGAGGGGCCGGTGGCGGTCCGCTATCCAAGAGGCGGCAACGGCTGCTATCAGGACTGCCATCTGGAGGATACCGTCGTGCGGCAGGGACGGGACGTCACCATTGTCACCTATGGCATCATGGTCAACGAGGCGCTGAAGGCCGCGAAGCTGCTGGAGGCCCAGGGGATCGAGGCGGAGATCATCAAGCTCTGGCGCATCGCGCCTCTGGACACCGGGCTGATCGAGGCGTCGGTGCAAAGGACCGGACGCCTGCTGGTGCTGGAGGAGTGCGTTGCCTCCGGCTCCGTGGGGCAGGAGCTGGCGGCGCGTTTGGCGGCAGGGGGCCGCTGTCCCCGGCGGCTTCGGCTGATGAATCTGGGGGATGATTTCGTGACCCACGGGACGGTCCCGGAGCTATACAGTCTGCTGCACATAGACGCCCAAGCTGTGGCGCGGGCCGCAAAGGAGCTTATCGACGTTGAAGAAGGAACGACTTGACATTCTGCTTGTCCAAAGGGGCCTGTGCGAAAGCCGCGCCAAGGCCCAGGCGCTCATCATGGAGGGGCTGGTGCTTGTGGGCCGGCAGCGGGTGGACAAGCCCGGCACCGCCGTGGACACGGAGGCACAGATCGAGCTGAAGGGGAATGCCTGCCCCTATGTGAGCAGGGGAGGCTGGAAGCTGGAAAAGGCCCTCGATTATTTCGGAGTGGACCCCACGGGGTATGTGTGCAGCGATTCCGGCGCGTCCACCGGAGGCTTTACCGACTGCCTGCTGCAAAGGGGCGCGAAAAAGGTGTTTGCCATCGACGTGGGCTATGGCCAGCTCGCCTGGACCATCCGGAGCGACCCCAGGGTGGTGGTCATGGAGCGGACCAATATCCGAAATGTCACCCCGGAGCAGATCGGGGAGCCTCTGGACCTCAGTGTGGTGGATGTGTCCTTTATCTCGCTGAAGCTGGTCCTTCCGGTGATACGCCGGCTGCTGGGACCCCAGGGGCAGGTCCTCTGCCTTATCAAGCCGCAGTTTGAGGCCGGACGGGACAAGGTGGGGAAAAAGGGCGTCGTCCGGGAGCTTTCCACCCATGTGGAGGTCCTGGAGGGCTTTCTGGAAACGGCCAGGGGCCTGGGCTTCACGCCGGTGGACCTGACCTATTCCCCGGTGAAGGGGCCGGAGGGAAACATTGAATTTCTGGGCCATCTCTCCGTTCCGCCCGTGGAGGAGAAGGCATTTTCGGCCCAGTCCGTGGCCCGGGAGGCCCATACCGCGCTGAAGGGGTGAACCGATGAAAAAGATCACACTGATGCCAAATCCATACCGGGACCGGGGATTTCAGATCACGCGGCGGGCGGAGCAGATACTCCGGAAGCATGGGGCGAGGGTACAGATCTGTCTGCCCTTTCACCTGGACCGGGGCCACGAGCTGCCCGCAAGCCTCCGTCTTGTACCCATGGAGGAGGCGCTCAGGGACTGTGACCTGATGATCTGCTTCGGCGGGGACGGGACCATCCTGCACGCGGCGCATCTGGTGGGCAGCCGGGACATCCCCATGCTGGGGGTCAACACCGGAACCATGGGGTTTATGGCGGAGCTGGAGAGCGACGAGCTGGAGCTGCTCCCGCGGGTGCTGGAGGACGGATTGCGCTATGAGACCCGCATGATGGTCCATGTGACGGTAAAACGCGGCAGCCAGGTGGTGTACGAGGACGACGCCCTCAATGACGCCGTGGTCACGAAGGGGGCCGTTGCCAGGGTCATTCAGCTTACCGTCTCCTGCGATCAGGCGGAGGCGATGCACTTTGACGGCGATGGGCTTATCATCGCCACGCCCACGGGAACCACGGCCTATTCCATGTCGGCGGGCGGCCCCATTGTGGAGCCGACGGCGAAGAATATCATCGTCACGCCCATCTGCGCCCACGCCATGGGCATACGGTCCCTGGTGCTGATGGAAAACCGGGTGGTGACGGTCCATGTGGGCCGCATCGGAAAGCGCAGCGCGTTTTTATCCGTGGACGGCGGCAAGGCGGTACGGCTCAACGCGGACGACCAGGTCATTGTGACCGCCTCCAAACGGGAGGTCCGGCTGGCCAAAGTGAAGAATTCCAGCTATTACTGGACCATCGACCATAAATTTCAGGGGTGATAATTATGAAAAGCCAACGTCAGGCCAAAATTTTGGAGCTGATCACCCAAAAGAACATCGAGACACAGCAGCAGCTATTGTCCGCCCTGGCGGACTGCGGGCTGCACAGCACCCAGGCCACCATCTCCCGCGATATTAAGGAGCTGCAGATCGTCAAGGAGCTGTCGCCGGAGGGCGTCTATCGGTACACGGTCCAGCGGCCGGAGGAAACGAGCTTCTTTTCCAAGCTGGACAACATCTTCCGGGAGTGCGTGGTCAAGGTGGATTACGCCCAGAATATTGTGGTCATCAAGACCCTGCCGGGGCTGGCCTCGGCGGCCTGCTCCGCGGTGGACAGCATGGACATGGCCTATGTGGTGGGGACCATCCAGGGGGATGATACAGGGCTGATCGTCATGCGGGATACGGAATACGCCAGAGAGTTCTGCGAGGAGCTGCGGGGCATCATCGACCGGACGAGGTAACGCTATGCTGGAGCTGCTGCATATTGAGAATATCGCCGTCATCGAGCAGGCGGACATCACCTTCCGGCCGGGGCTTAACGCCCTGACCGGCGAGACCGGCGCGGGCAAATCCATCGTCATAGACGCCATTTCCGCCATCATGGGCCAGCGGGCCTACCGTGACGCCATCCGCACCGGCAGCAGCAAGGCCCGGATCGCCGCAGTGTTTCGGCAGGTGCCGGAATACCCCTGGTTCGCGGAAAACGGCATCCCCTATGACGGCACAGAGCTGCTGATCCAGCGGGAGATCTACGCCGACGGGAAAAACGTCTGCCGGGTCAACGGTCAGATCGTGACCGTGACCATGCTGAGGGGCCTGGGCCGGCAGCTCATCCAGATACACGGGCAGCACGATTCCGCGCAGCTTTTTGACGAGGCCAACCATCTGGTCATGCTGGACGCCTTTGCCGGACACGACGACCTCCTGGCGCAGTATCGGGAGGCGTATCTGGACATGGACGCTCTGCGTAAAAAGATACGCGGCCTCACCATGGACGAGGCGGAAAAGCTCCGGCGCATGGAGACGCTGAAATACCAGATTCAGGAGATCCAACAGGCGGAGCTGACGCCCGGCGAGGATGCGGCGCTGGAGCAGCAGCGGACGCTGATGCGGAGCGGGGAGAAGCTCATGGCGGCGCTCTCCCAGGCGGCGGAGGCCCTCTATGGCGACGACGACACCGACGGCGCGGCCTCCCTGACAAGCCGGGCGGCACGGGCGCTGTCGGGCGTGTCCGGGGTTTCCGAGGCGGTGGAGCAGGTTTTCCGTCTTGTGGAGGAACTGAGCTACAGCGTCCAGGACGCGGCGGAGCAGGTGCGCGATCTGCGGGACCGCTTTGATTTCTCGCCCAGCGCGCTGGAGGAGGTGGAAAACCGTCTGGATGTGATCCATCGGCTCCGCCGGAAGTATGGCGCAACCTGTGACGAGATACTTGCCTATATGGAGCGGTGTCAGCGGGAGCTGGAGGCCATCGAGGTGTCCGACGACACCATCGCACGGCTGCAAAAGGAGCTGAAGGGGAAAAAGCGGATTGTGCGCTCTCTGGCGGACCGGCTGACGGCATCCAGGAGGCAGGCGGCGGAGGACTTCGCGGCCCGGCTGGTCACAGAGCTTCAGCAGCTCGATATGCAGCGGGTCCAGTTCCGCTGTGAGCTGACGCCGCTGGCGCACCTGGACGAGACCGGCGGAGACAGTTGCCGGTTCCTGATGTCCGCCAATGTGGGGGAGGAGCTTCGGCAGATGAACCGCGTGGCCTCCGGCGGCGAGCTGGCGCGCATCATGCTTGCCATGAAAAACGTCCTCTCCGAGCGGGACCACATTCCCACCATGATTTTCGACGAGGTGGACACCGGCGTCAGCGGGCGCGCCGCCCAAAGGGTCGCGGAAAAGCTCCACGCGGTGTCTGTGGGGAAGCAGGTCCTCTGTGTGACCCATCTGCCCCAGATCGCGGCCATGGCGGATACCCACTTCCTGATCTCCAAGGCGGAGCAGCAGGGACGGACCTATACCAGCGTGACGCCTCTGGACCTGGAGGGCCGCAAACGGGAGCTTGCCCGCCTGATCGGCGGCGCCCGCATCACGGAGAACACCCTCAAAAGCGCGGAAGAGATGCTCCAGCGGTGAGGGAGAAAGAGGCGCTTTTTGAAAAAAACGCTTGACAACCATGTCGCCGCGTGGTATGATAACCAAGCTGTTTGAAGCGGCATCATACGAATGGAGAGATGGCTGAGCTGGCCGAAAGCGCACGATTGGAAATCGTGTAGGCGTTGATAGCGTCTCGAGGGTTCGAATCCCTCTCTCTCCGCCACGTCGGAGCAAAGTCCGCTTTGCTCCGACGCATTTTTTGCCTTTGGCAGAAAATGCGTCA
>CAZBOR010000004.1:0-30829 GCA_964493585.1 uncultured Oscillospiraceae bacterium | reverse complement strand
ATCTGGAGTATTTCTATCCCACGGACGTGCTGGTGACAGGCTATGACATCATCTTCTTCTGGGTGGCCCGGATGATCTTCTCCGGCTGTGAACAGACCGGGCAGACGCCGTTCCACACGGTCCTGATCCACGGTCTGGTGCGGGATGACAAGGGGCGCAAAATGTCCAAATCCCTGGGCAACGGCATCGACCCCCTGGACATGGTGGATAAATACGGCGCGGACGCTCTGCGTATGAACATGATTACCGGCAACAGCCCCGGCAACGATATGCGCTTCTATGTGGAGCGCTGCGAGGCCATGCGGAACTTCGCCAACAAGATCTGGAACGCCAGCCGCTATGTGATGATGAACCTGACCATTGAGGAAAACCGTCTGCCCGCTCTGGAGGAGCTGGAGCAGGAGGACAAGTGGATCCTCAGCAAGCTCAACCGTCTGATTGGCGAGGTCACGGAAAACCTGGACAAATATGAGCTGGGAATCGCCGTGCAGAAGATCTATGACTTCATCTGGGACGACTACTGCGACTGGTATATTGAGCTGACCAAGGCGCGGCTCTACGCGGAGGACCGGCAGAGCAAGCTGGTGGCCCAGCGGGTGCTGGTGTATGTGCTGGACCAGTTCTTAAAACTGCTGCATCCCTTTATGCCGTTCATCACGGAGGAGATATGGCAGGCCATTCCCCATGAGGGAGAGAGCATCATGATTGCCCGGTGGCCCACCCAGCGGGAGGAACTGAGCTTCCCGGCGGAGGAGGCCGCCATGGAGAGCATTATGGCGGCGATTCGGGCGGTTCGCAACCGCCGGGCGGAGATGAACGTGCCGCCCAGCAAGAAGTCCACGCTGTATATCGTCACGGAGAAGCAGGACGTGTTCCGGCAGGGGCAGGCCTTTATCACGAAGCTGGCCTATTCGGACGATCTGGTAATTTCCAAGGAGGCGCCGGCCCAGGCGGACGGCATGGTTTCCTGCCTGACCCATGACGCTAAAATGTATATGCCCATGGACCAGCTTGTGGACCTGGAGAAGGAGCGCCAGCGGCTGGAGAAGGAGCTGACCAAAAATCGGAAGAACCTGGAGGGTATCGAAAAGAAGCTGTCCAACCCCGGTTTCCTGTCCAAGGCGCCGGAAAACGTGGTCAGCGCCGAGCGGGAAAAGGAAGGCAAGCTGAAGGCGCTGATCGCACAGCTTGAGGAGAGCTATCAGAAGCTCCTGTGACCTGGGAGAAGCTGCGCTATTCTATTGGATTGGATGTATTATTTTGAGGGGGATACCGAATGACCTATTCTGAGGTGCTGCAAAGCATCCACAGCCGTAAGGCGTTTTCCGCCGGAGGCCCGTCCCTGGCGCGCATCCGCCGGCTGATGGCCCGTTTGGGGGACCCGCAGAATACACTCCGCTGTATCCATGTGGCCGGGACCAACGGCAAGGGCAGCGTCTGCGCGCTGGTGGAATCGGCGCTGCGGCAGTCGGGCTTTCGGGTGGGACTGTTCACCTCGCCCTACCTGGTGGATTTCCGGGAGCGGATACAGATCGACCGGGAGATGATCTCCCGGGAGGCGCTCATCTCCTGCTTTCAGACGGTCATGGCCGCGGAAAGCGACCTGGAACGCCAGGGCTTTGAGCCGGTAAATGAATTTGAACTGGTGACGGCCCTGGGCTTCACGGCCTTTGCGCGGCAGCAGGTGGACTATGCGGTGATCGAGGTGGGGCTTGGGGGCCGATGCGACGCCACCAATGTCATCGACGCGCCGGAGGTCTGCTGTATCACGCCCATTTCCCTGGACCACACGGCGGTGCTGGGCGATACCCTGGCGGCCATCGCCGGGGAAAAGGCCGGGATCATCAAGCATGGCGTGCCGGTGGTCCTGGCCAGACAGGACCGGGAGGCGCTGGACGTACTCGAACGTGCGGCGCAGGGCAGTCCCTGCATCCGGGCGGGGGAGGGGACGCTGCTCTCCTACAGTCTGGAGGGCCTGCGCTTTCGCTATGACGGGAATACCATATCGCTGCCGCTGCTGGGCGAATACCAGATGGACAACGCTGCGGCGGCCTGGGAGGTCTGTAAGTGCCTTGGCCTGTCGCCGGACGCGGTGCTGGCAGGCTTTGCCGGGGTCCGGTGGCCGGGACGGCTGCAATATGCTCCTGGACCGCCGCCGCTGCTCCTGGACGCGGGACACAATCCCGCCGGCATTGAGGCTCTGTGCCGTGCCATCGACACGCTGGTCCCGGAACGGGAGCTTATCACGGTGATGGCCATGATGCGGGACAAGGACCACGGTCAGTGCGTCCCCATGGTGGCACGGCGGAGCAAGCTGCTGATCGCCGCGCAGATTCCGCTGCCCCGCTGTCTCCCGCCGGAGGTCCTGGCCCAGGAGGCGTCGCCCTATTGCCGGACCGGGACCGCCTCGTCCATCCCGGAGGGACTGCGGCGGGCGCTTGCTACGGCGGGACCAAACCAGATGGTCCTGGTCTGCGGGTCCGTCTATGCGGCGGGGGAAGCGCTGAAAAATATATAGAGATATTTACGCACGGTACTTACTTCGACTGTAAGTGCCGTGCGTTTTTTCTATAATCATAGCAAACGCAACTGGACAGGAGCGATTTTTATGTACATCAGGAGCTTTTTACAGGACAAACAGATGACCATCACCCTTTCCGGTGAGGTGGACCACCACGAGGCCCAGCACGCCATGAAAACCATATCCGAGAAAATCGAGGCGTATCTCCCCCGGACCTGTATTCTGGATTTTCGAGATGTGTCCTTTATGGACTCCTCCGGCATCGCCATCGTGATCTGCGGCGTGCGGCGGATGCGGGAGATCGGCGGAAAGCTGGTGCTTTCCAATGTACAGAGCCAGCCCATGAAGGTGTTTCTGGCGGCGGGTATCGAGCAAATCGCGGAAATCAGAGGAGGCGGGAAGAAATGACACAGGAAAAAACCAACGAAATGCACTTGGAGTTCCCCAGCCATAGCTGCAACGAGGCCTTTGCGCGGGCGGCGGTGGGCGCCTTTGCCGCCTCGCTGGATCCCACCATGGAGGAGCTGGCGGACGTCAAAACAGCGGTCAGCGAGGCTGTGACCAACGCCATCGTCCACGGCTACCCGGACCGGGTGGGGACCGTCCATCTGGACTGCGTGATCCATGACGGACATATTCTGGAAATCACCGTGCGGGACAACGGGGTGGGGATCGCAGACATCCGGGCTGCGCGCACGCCCATGTTCACCACAGGAGGAGAGGAGCGCAGCGGCATGGGCTTTACCATCATGGAGCGGTTCATGTCCCAGCTCCAGGTGGAGTCCGAGCCTGGACGCGGGACCACAGTGACCATGACCCGGCAGTTCCGGGAAACAGGAGCGGGCAGGTGAGCATGGAGCTCCTGGAACGGGCCAGAAACGGAGACCACGACGCCAAGGAGCAGATGATTTTGGAAAACTCCGGGCTGATCTGGAGCATCGTCCGTCGGTTTTTTGGCCGGGGCGTGGAGCCGGACGATCTGTACCAGCTCGGCTGTATGGGCTTCTTAAAGGCCATCGACGGCTTTGACATGGAGTTCGGCACACAGTTTTCCACCTACGCGGTGCCGAAGATTGCCGGAGAAATCCGCCGGTTTCTCCGGGATGACGGCAGCGTCAAGGTGAGCCGCACCCTTAAGGAGCAGGCCGCACAGATCAAAGCAGTCCGCAGCCGCCTCACGACGGAGCTGGGCCGTCAGCCCCTTCTCAGCGAGGTGGCGGCGGCCTCCGGGCTGACGGCGGAGGAGATCGCCGTGGCGGAGACTGCGGTGGTCCCGGCGGACTCCCTGCAGCGTCCCGCAGGCGAGGACGGGTGCAGTCTGGAGCAGCTCCTGCCGGGGGAGGGGATCGAGGAGAAAATCATCGAAACGGTCTCCCTTCGCGATGCCATTTCCACCCTGGAGCCACGGCAGCGGGCGATCATTGATATGCGCTATTTCCGGTGCATGACCCAGGAAAAAACCGCCGCAGTTCTGGGAATCAGCCAGGTACAGGTATCCCGCATCGAGCGGAAGGCGCTGGAGCGGCTGCGGGTGCTGCTTAAGGAGGAATAGACGGGAGAGCCGCGGACATCCGCGGCTTTTCGTTCCATGAAAATTGACGCTGGGACGGATTTGTGATAGAATATTCGGGAAGTATCAACAACGGACAAGGAGTTACTATGGAACTGCGTAACGAACAGCGATTTTTAGACGCCAGACGGAAGGTCATTCTGGACCGCTGTAAAAATCTAAATCCCATGCAGCAGCAGGCGGTCATGACCACCGAGGGGCCGCTGCTGCTCCTGGCGGGGGCCGGGAGCGGCAAGACCACGGTGCTGATCCACCGCATCGCGAGCCTCATCCGCTTTGGCCGCGCCGCCGGCAGCGATGAGATCCCGGACTACATAACCGAGGCGGATGCGGAGCTGCTCTGCGACTACGCGGCGCATCCGGACGAGGCCCGACGGGAGCAGGCGGAGCGCCTTTGCGCCCTGGACCCGGTAAAGCCCTGGAACATTATCGCCATCACCTTCACCAACAAGGCGGCCAACGAGCTGAAAAGCCGGCTGGAGGATATGCTGGGGCCGGAGGCTCTCGACGTCTGGGCCATGACCTTTCACTCGGCCTGCTGCCGGATCCTTCGGCGGGAGATCGATCGCCTGGGCTATGACCGGAGCTTTACCATCTACGATTCCGCCGATTCCGAGAAGGTTATGAAGGAGATCATTCAGGACATGGGGCTGGACGACAAATCCTTCTCCGCAAAATCCGTCCTCAGCGCAATCAGCACCGCCAAGGACAAGATGGTCTCCCCGGAGCAGTACTGTATCAGCGCCAGGTCCAGCACGGACTTCCGCGCGGACCGCATCGGCAGGGCCTATTTGGAATACCAGAAACGGCTCAAGGCGGCTAACGCGGTGGATTTTGACGACATCATTCTGCTGACGGTCCGGCTGCTGCAGGAATTTGACGAGGTGCGGGAATACTATCAAAAGAAATTTCACTATGTGCTCATCGACGAATATCAGGATACCAACAACCTTCAATACCTGCTGGCGACGCTGCTGTCGGGCCGCTATGAAAATATCTGCGTTGTGGGCGACGATGACCAGTCCATCTACCGCTTTCGCGGCGCCACCATCGCCAACATTCTGAATTTTGAGAAGCAGTACCAGGGGGCGAAGGTGATCCGGCTGGAGCAGAATTACCGCTCCACCAAGTATATTCTGGCCGCGGCCAACGCCGTCATCGCCAACAACAGGGGTCGCAAGGGAAAGACCCTCTGGACAGATAATAACCGGGGGGACAAGCTCACCGTCTATGAGGCGCACAATGAAACAGAGGAAGCCAACTTTGTATCCTCCAAAATACTGGGAATGCTCTCCCAGGGGCGGCACTTCAAGGACTGCGCCGTGCTCTACCGGACCAACGCCCAGTCCAACGCCATAGAGCTGTCCTTCAAGCGGAACGGAATCCCCTACCGCATCATCGGCGGCACCCGGTTTTTTGACCGGACGGAGGTCAAGGATATGCTGGCCTACCTCTGCGTCATCAACAATACCACCGACGATCTCCGGCTGCGGCGCATCATCAATGTCCCCGCCAGGGGCATCGGCGGCAAGACTCTGGAGACCGCCGAGCGGCAGGCCGCAGCGGCCAATATCCCGCTGTACGATGTGATCTCCGACCCGAAGGGGTATCCGTCCCTGGAAAAGGCGGTTCCGAAGCTGCTGCGCTTTCGGGATCTGATCGAGGGTCTGCGCCGGGACCTTGGGAAAATGGAACTGCCGGAGTTCTACGACGAGGTACTGACGCAGACCGGCTATCTCCATATGCTGGAGACGAAGGATGATCTGGACAGCCGCACCCGGAAGGAAAACGTGCAGGAGCTTCGGTCCAGCATCGTGCACTATGTGGAGGAAGCGGAAACGCCCACCCTTGCGGGCTTTCTGGAGGAGGTCAGCCTGTACACCGACATCGAACGGTATGACCCGGACGCGGACGCGGCGGTGATGATGACCATGCACAGCGCCAAGGGGCTGGAGTTCCCGGTGGTGTTCCTGGTGGGCATGGAGGAGGGCCTGTTCCCCGGAATGCGGGTGATGACGGACCCGGAGGAGCTGGAGGAGGAGCGGCGGCTCTGCTATGTGGCCATCACCCGCGCCAAGGAACGGCTGTACCTGTCCCACGCCAAGCAGCGGATGCTCTACGGCCGGACCTCCTTCAACCGGGCGTCCCGATTCCTGAATGAGCTGCCGGAGGAGTGCATCGCACAGACCGGCCACCGGGAGCGCCAGACGGTCAGCGCCTATCATCCCGGCGCCCAGAGCAGAACGCGGCCGGTCCCCAAGCCCCAGGTGGCCGCACCGATGCTGGAGCTCAGCAAGGGGGACCAGGTGGTCCACACGGCCTTCGGCCCCGGCCTGGTGGTGAGTATTCTGAAAATGAACGGCGACGCCCTGCTGGAGATTGCCTTTGACCAGGTGGGTACAAAAAAGCTGATGCTCAAGGCGGCAAGTCCCCATCTGAAGCGGAAATAATCTGCCGCCGTCCGCATAGAGTATTCCGGGAGGTGTGCTCCATGCGAAAAAAGCGCCGGCTGGTCCTGGCGGCGGCAATCGCGCTGCTTGGCGCTCTGCTGCTCCTGATGAAATTCAAGGTGGACCCCCTGACAGAGGATCTGGCGCTGGCCAGGGTCTGCGACTTGGCCTCCAACGTCATCAACGAGGCGGTCAGCGAGGAGATCGGAAGCGTCCGATATTCCGACCTGGTGACGCTGGAACGGGACAGCTCCGGCGGCATCTCCGCCCTGACCACCAATATGCAGGAGATGAACCGTCTGAAAACAGACCTGCTCCGGCTCCTGGACGAAAAGCTCCACGAAATCAGCGAGGATGAAATCAGTCTGCCCATGGGGAATGTCACCGGACTGCAATTTCTGTCCGGGCGCGGACCTAAGCTGCCGGTGAAGATCATGGCCGTGGCCTCCTCCGACGCCGTCTTTGAGGGGACCTTTTCCAATGCGGGGATCAACCAGACCCTGCATCAGATCATGCTGGAGGTGGCCGTGGACCTGGTGGTCCTGCTGCCCACGGGGACCGTGACGGAGCACGTGAGCACGGACGTATGCGTGGCGGAAACCGTGCTGCTGGGACCGGTCCCGGACAGCTATACCTATTTCAACAGCGTCGGCAGTGCGGCCGACATAAAATACTTTACAAACGAGGGATAACTATGACCGATGCGGAGGAAATTCTGGCCCTGACAGAGGAACTCAATGAGGCCAACCACCGGTATTATGTATTGGACGACCCCAGAATGCCGGACTTTGAATACGACCGGAAGCTCCGGCATCTGGAGGAGCTGGAGGCGGCGCATCCGGAGCTGGCGGCGGAGGATTCCCCCACCAGACGGGTGGGCGGGCAGGCCCTGGAGGCGTTTCGGCAGGTGCGCCATCCGGTGCCGCTGGAGAGCCTTCAGGACGTGTTTTCCTTTGAGGAGCTTCGGGAATTTGACCAGCGGATCACAGAGGCCCAGCCGGAGCGCCGCTACAGCGTGGAGCCGAAGGTGGATGGCCTATCCGTATCGCTGGAATATGTAGACGGCGTCCTTGTGCGAGGGGCCACCAGAGGGGACGGGACCGTCGGCGAGGATGTGACGGAGAATCTGAAAACCATCCGTTCCATTCCCTTGAAGCTCCGGGACGCGCCGCAGCGGCTCATTGTCCGGGGCGAGGTGTTCATGCCCAAGAAGGTCTTTTACGCCTTAAACGAGCGGCGGGAGGCCCAGGGGCAGGCGCTGTTTGCCAATCCCCGCAACGCCGCGGCGGGCAGCCTGCGGCAGCTCGACCCGAAAATCGCGGCCCAGCGCCAGCTTGATATTCTGGTGTTCAATCTGCAGCTCTGCGAGGGGCGGGAGTTTTCCAGCCACTCCGAGACCTTGTCCTATCTCCAGTCCCTGCGCTTCAAGGTGATCCCCCACAACATCTGCGAAGGAATCGCGGAGATCGAAGCGCGCATCACGGAGATTGGCGCCCATCGGGAGGAGTTTTCCTTTGACATCGACGGCGCGGTGGTCAAGGTGGACGATCTGGGCCAGCGGGCGCAGTTTGGCAGCACGGCAAAGTTCCCGCGCTGGGCCTGCGCCTATAAGTATCCGCCGGAGGTCAAGCCCACGGTGGTCAGGGACATCATCATCCAGGTGGGCCGGACAGGGGTTCTGACGCCCAAGGCCGTGGTGGCGCCCGTGCGCCTAGCGGGGACCACCGTCACCAACGCGACGCTGCACAATCAGGATTTCATTACGGAAAAGGACATCCGTATCGGCGACACCGTTTTGATTCGCAAGGCAGGGGAGATCATTCCGGAGATTCTGGAGGTGGACCTCTCCAAGCGCCCGGAGGGCGCTGCGCCCTACCGTCTGCCCGAAATATGCCCTGTGTGCGGCGGCCCAGCGGTCCGCGACCCGGACGGGGCGGCGGTCCGCTGTACGAATGAGAGCTGTCCGGCCCAGAAGGTCCGGTTTCTGACCCATTTTGCCTCCAGGGACGCCATGGACATCGACGGCCTGGGCGCGTCCATCGTAGAGCTGCTGGTGGACGCCGGACTTGCGGATACCCCGGCGGACCTGTACCGGCTCCGGGAGGAGGATCTGATCCCTCTGGACCGCATGGGAAAGCAGTCCGCGAAAAATCTGGTGGAGGCCATCGCGCGCTCGAAGGAAAACGATCTGTGGCGGCTGCTGTTTGCCCTGGGGATTCGTCAGGTGGGCGCAAAGGCGGCCAAGGCGCTATCGGCGCACTTTGGCTCTCTGGAGGCCATCGAACAGGCCACTGCGGAGGAGCTGACGGGCGTGGCCGACATCGGCGGCATCACGGCGGAGAATATCCGGAGCTGGTTTGCCCGACCGGAGAACCGGGCGCTGGTCCGGGAGCTTTCCGATCTGGGACTGAACACGAAATGCCGGACGGAACAGACCGACCGGAGGTTTGCGGGTAAGACCATCGTTTTGACCGGAGCTCTGGAGCGTATGACCCGTCAGGAGGCCACGGAGACTGTGGAGCGGCTGGGCGGAAAGGCCGCCGGCAGCGTATCCAAACGGACGAGCTTTGTGGTGGCCGGACCAGGCGCCGGATCCAAGCTGAAGCGGGCAGGGGAGCTGGGAATCCCCGTCATCACGGAGGATGAGTTTTTGAAAATGCTGGAGTAACAGAGGATGTTTGAAATAACGGCAGGTCTTGACGCAATATGCGCTGAGACCTGCTTTTTTGCGTAAAATCAAAAAAATACAAACGGGTGGAAAAACGTAAAAATCAGCCGAAAGTGGTTACATATTCGTAACTTTTGTCGCAGACGATGTTTTTATGTAAACATCGGTAAACCGGCTAAAATCAAGTCGTTAAGTCAAGAATATAACAATGTTACGCAGTGTCGAACAAGGGCGAAACTGTTACGATTATGATACTTTCTGCTTAAAAGTTACATATTAGATACGAAATAATATACAAAATTTTCAGCCTATAATTGTGCAGTTTATACATAAGTTCGACTATATATGGTGTTTTTACGGAATTATCGCCACGATTTCTAGTTGTGGGCGGCCCTAACCGTTACAAATTGTAATTGACATTTAAGCAAATATCGTGTATGATGTGTGCAGACACAAAGAATTTTGCGCGTTTTTCCAAAAAATAATTGATGAGGTATACGCATATGATTCGCCATTTACGAATTGTCTGCCCAATATGTATTCTCTGTCTTGCGGCATTGGTTTTTTGCTTTTTCGGTATGCACACAAAAGCAAGCTCTGCGGAGTCGCAAGCAGAGGCTCAGGACGAGGCAGTCACATATACCGCTGATTCCTGGTCGGCCAGCGGTATGGCTGTTGCTGTTACAGCAGTGGAAACGGCCACAGCCCCTAAGGAAACCGAAGATCAGGACGCCGATACATATTCCGACGAGGTCCCCGCGCAGGAGCACCGCGACAGCGGCTATGTCCTCAGCGATGAGGAGCGCCGCCTGGTGGAATCCGCCGTCATGTGTGAGGCCGGCGGGGAAGGGGAGCGCGGCCAGATGATGGTCGCCCAGAGTATTCTGGACGGCGCGCTGCGAAACGGATACACGGTCACGCAGTCCATTGACGCCTACCATATTATGACGACAAGCTACTCCAGAGTCACGGACGAGGTAAAGAACTCGGTTTCCCGCGTGTTTGACAACGGCGAGCGCGTCACGGAGGAAAAAGCGGACCTCTGGTATAACCCGGCCCTGACCGTTTCGGAATTTCACGAGGCCCAGGAGTATGTGATCACCGTCGGGAAGCACCGCTTCTTCTGGATGATTAAGGACGATGAGGCATGATCCTCAGAATATTGGAAAGCAGCCGGACTGGAAGTTCCGGCTGTTTTTCTGATTTTGACAATGTTTTTGACAAAAGTTTATAAAGATTGCACGAACTTTATATTTATACTTCCGATTTGGACCGTTTTCTGCTATGATATTAGAGGTCTCATGTGCGATTATAATGTGCGGTAGTCGCTGTCGGTACGGCAGCGCCAATTCATGCGGCCGGGTTTTTCCCGGCTCCATAGCCGCTGCGGCGGCTGAAGGGAAGGAAGCCTTATGTCGATTTTTGAGATTTTCACACTTCTTGGCGGTGTCGGGCTGTTCTTATTTGGTATGACCATGATGTCGGCCGGACTGAAAAACGCCTGTGGCGAAAACCTCCGTATCATTCTGGAGTACGCAACCAAAAACAAGCTGGTTTCGGTGCTGGTGGGCATCGCCATTACCATGCTGATCCAAAGCTCCTCGGCCACGGATGTGATGGTGATCGGCTTTGTCAATTCCGGCCTCATGTCGCTGGGACAGGCCATCGGCGTCATTATGGGCGCCAATATCGGCACCACCATTACGGCGCAGATCACCGCCTTCAACCTCAGCGCCTACGCGCCGCTGATTTTGTTTGTGGGCGCGGTCATGTACCTCTTTGTCAAAAAGAATATGGTCAAGCATATCGGCTCTGTGATTATGGGCTTTGGTATGCTGTTTGAGGGCATCGCCCTGATGAAATCCGCGATTGCGCCGCTGGCGGAATCGCCGGCCTTTGTGGAGTTTGTCTCCACGCTGTCCAATCCCATTTTGACGGTGCTGTTCGGCGTGCTGTTTACGGCACTGCTGCAGAGCTCTTCCTCCGCCACGGTCATCTTTCAGGCCTTTGTCGTGCAGGGGATCGTGTCCTATGAAACAACCGTTTATCTGCTGATCGGCGCGGCCATTGGCTCTGTCACGCCGAATCTGCTGGCCTCGCTGACCGCCAACCGCAACGGGAAGCGCTGCGCCTTGCTGAACCTGGTGTTTAACCTGTTCCGTGCTGGGATACTGCTGGTGCTCATCACGGTTTTCCCGCGGATCCTCACCGCCATTCAGGCTCTGTCGCCCGGAAATGTAGGCCGGCAGATCGCCAACACCCATACCATTTTCGCTGTCACCTCCGTGCTCATTATGCTGCCCTTTACCCAGTACATCGTCAAGATTTCGGAGAAACTGCTGCCGAAGCGTGCGGACGAGGCGCGGCAGTTTGAGGAGAGAAAGCTGCAGTTTATGACCCAGACGGGCAATATTCCTCCGGCGGTGGCCGTGAGCCAGGCCCAGCGCGAGATCCTGCGGATGGGCAAAATCGCTCTGGAAAACCTCCGTCTGGCCGTGGACTGCTTCTTCGAGCAGGACGATGAAAAGGCGGCCGCGGTGGAGGAAAACGAGGACACCGTGAACTATCTGGACCGGGCCATCATCTCCAAGCTGGTGGAGCTGAGAACCCTGGATATGTCTCCCAGAGATTTGAACCGTGTCTACCGCATGACCCTGGTGGTGGCGGATATTGAGCGCATATCCGACCACGCGGAGAACATCGTCGAATACGAGGCCCAGATACACAGTCAAAAGGCGTCCTTGTCCCAGGAGGCGACGGACGAGCTCCGGCATCTGGCCGATCTGTCGCTCCAGTCGGTGGAGCTATGTCTGGACATCTTCGGGCAGGAGGACTTTTCGAGGCTCCAGCAGGCCGAGGATCTGGAGGACCTGGTGGACGACACCCAGGAGGAGATCATCCAGAACCATGTAAAGCGTCTGATGGACACCACCTGCAATCCCATGGGCGGCGTGGTATTCACCGATATGGCAACCGACCTGGAGCGCTGCTCCGACCACGCCATCAATATCGCCACGGCCCTAAGCGACCATCCCTCGTAATGCCTATCATTACCGAGGGACGCCGAACGCCGGGGAAGGGGCGGCCGCGAGGAGGAAGTCGAAGGGCAAAAATCGTTTTGCCGCGCGAAGGGATGGAGGGATATGGATGCCTGTATAAAACGCAACAAAATAAAAATTTTGTTGCGTTTAAGAGGGGGAAACATGGCGATTTCCGCCTTGGAAGGGCCAATCGTATCTATTGACCGTCCTTGGCCGGAAATCGCCACTTTTACTGTTCTGTGATGATACTCAAATGCCGAACGCGGACATCATCTGACCCACTGCCTTCACCAGTGCTTCCAGAGTCTCCTCCGCCCGGCCCTCGTCCGGATCTGCGGCAAAGTAGTAGATCTTGAGCTTCGGCTCCGTACCGGAGGGCCGCAGAATGACATGGCCGGCGGCGCCCACCTGATAGGAAAGCACGTTGGACTTTGGGAAATGCAAAGTGCTTGTCTCTCCCGTCGCGCAGTCGGTCTCTCGGCCAAGCTGGTAGTCCGCCGCATGGACGACCGGTATACCGGCAAGCGCACCGGGCGGCGTCTGCCGCAGGCAGTCCATGAAATCCGCGCAGCGCTGCTTGCCCGCCGCGCCGTCCAGCTCCACGGAGATCACTCGTGTCTTGTAATAGCCCACCTGCCGGTACAGCTTTTCCAGCTTACCGGCCAGGTTGACGCCCTCCTTTTTGCAGGCCGCCGCAAGCTGGCTCACCAGCATACAGGCCACTTGGGCGTCCTTGTCGCGGACGTAGGTCCCCTTCAGGAAGCCGCAGCTCTCCTCAAAGGCAAAGACCACCTCGTTTTCCCTGCCCTGCCGCTCCAGCTCCAGGATGGTACTGCCGATATACTTGAAGCCCGTCAAAACATCCACCGTCTCGCAGCCGTACTGTGCGGCCACCCGCTGGACCATGGGCGTGGTGACGATACTCTTGATGCATTTGGCTCTTTCTGGTAAATTTCCCTGTTCCCGGCGCTTACTGAGAATGAAGTCCAGCAGCAGGCAGCCCAGTTCGTTGCCGGAGAGGCGCTGAAGTCCGTTGGGTCCGGGAACGGCCACGGCCATCCGGTCCGAATCCGGGTCTGTCGCTACAATCAGGTCATATTTCGGCGCACCGGGCGCTGACACCGCCTTGAGCGCCTCGTCAAAGGCGGGCGCTGTCTCCGGATTGGGATAGGGACAGGTGGGGAAATTGCCGTCCGGCGTGGCCTGGGAGGCCACCACGTCGTAGTCCACGCCCAGGCGATCAAACAGGGTCGTCACCGGAACAAGTCCCGTCCCGTGCAGCGGAGTATAGAGCAGCCGCAGTCCGGAGCCGTCGATGATGTCGCTCCCCAGGCTCTCCCCCAGCACCGCCGCGTAGTAGCGCTCATAGATGTCCTGGCCCAGCAGCTCGACCCTTCCGTCCGCAACGCAGGCGTCAAAGCTGACCGTAGCCTCGGAGATCATGGGCAGGGTCTGCATGATGGCGTAGACCTGCGCGGCCGGCTCGTCCGTCTGCTGGCAGCCATCGCTGCCATAGCACTTCATGCCGTTGTAGGCCGCGGGATTGTGGCTGGCCGTCATAACCACGCCGCCGCCCGTTTGGAGATCCCGCACCGCGAAAGACAGCATGGGTGTCGGCGCGGGAGATGGATAGAAATACACATGGATCCCGGCCTCCGCCAGCGCCACCGCGCAGACCTCCGAAAACAGCCGGGAGTTGTTGCGGGTATCGTAGGCGATGGCACAGGTATCCGGCAGCGGCGCGGATCGGATATACTGTCCATAGGCCATGGCCGCACGGCGCACGGTGTATATGTTCATGCGGTCTGTTCCGGCCCCCATGACGCCCCGCAGACCCGCCGTGCCAAAGGTCAGATCCTCGGCGAATCGTGCGGAAATCTCCGCGTCATTGTTGGCGATGGCGGCAAGCTCCGCCCTGGTGGCGTCATCCGCCTGTCGCATCCAGAGGTCATATTTTTCATTTGCAGTCAACACGATCATCTCCTTCGGAAGTTATTATACCGGGTATTCCCTTCAGATTCAAGGGACTGTGAGAAATTTTCCCATGAAAAGGTTTCCCCACCGCATGGCGGTGGGGAAACCGACGTTATTTGATGGTAATCAGCAGCTCGCCGGCCTTGACGTTGCTGCCCTCTTTGATGTACACCTGGTCCACCACGCCGTCCATGCGGGCAACCACGGAGGTCTCCATCTTCATGGCCTCGATGACAGCCAGGACCTGGTTCTCCGTGACCTGATCGCCGGGCTTGACGTTGACCTTTGTGACCATGCCGGGGATGGACGCGCCGGTGTGGCTCTTGTCCTGCGGGTCAGCCATGACCACGACCTTGCCTGTGACCTTTGCGTTCTTATCCACAACAGCCACCTCGCGGCGGTTGCCGTTCAGCTCGAAGATCACGTTGCGGGTGCCATCGTCGTTCTGGTCGCCCAGACCCAGGTATTTGATGACCAGGGTCTTGCCGTCCTCGATATTGATCTTGTTGGTCTCGCCCAAGGCCAGACCGTTGAAGAACACATGGGAGCCCATCCGCATGAGATAGCCGTACTCCTTGGAGTGCTTCCAGTACTCCTCCACCACCTTGGGATAGATGCAGTAGGAAATCACGTCGCGCATGGTGGGGTTGGGGCAGAACCGCTCGACCTCCTTCCGGGCCTGCTCGAAGTCCACAGGCTCCAGCAGCTCGCCGGGGCGGCAAGTGATCGGCTCCTCGCCCTTGAGCACGACGCGCTGCAGATCCTCCGGGAAGCCGCAGGGCGGCTGTCCCATCATGCCCTTGAAGTAGGACACCACGGAATCCGGGAACGTCAGATGCTCGCCTTTTTCCACGATATTCTCCGGGGTCAGCTCGTTCTGGACCATGAAGATGGCCAGATCGCCCACCATCTTGGACGATGGCGTGACCTTGACCAGGTCGCCCAGCATATCGTTGACGGTCTTGTACATCTCCTTGACCTCCAGGAAACGGGAGCCAAGGCCCAGGGAGATCACCTGCGGCTCCAGGTTGGTGTACTGGCCGCCGGGGATCTCATAGCGGTAAATATCGGTAACGGGCGTTTTGAGGCCGTGGTCGAAGTTGGCGTAGCGCAGACGCACATCGGCCCAGTAATCCGTAAGCTCCTGGATGCCGTCCATGGGAAGGCCGGTATCTCTGGGATTGCCCTGGAGGGCCGCCACAACGGCGTTCATGGAGGGCTGGGAGGTGAGGCTGGACATGGAGGCCACGGCGGTATCCACAATGTCCACGCCGGCCTCGGCCGCCATCAGCAGCGTCGCCACCTGGTTGCCGGTGGTATCGTGGGTGTGCAGATGGATGGGGATGCCCACCTCCTGCTTGAGCGCATGGACCAGCTCCTTGGCCGCGTAGGGCTTGAGCAGGCCGGACATATCCTTGATGGCGATGGCGTGGGCGCCGATATGCTCCAGCTCCTTGGCCATCTTGATGTAGTAATCCAGTGTGTAACGGGTCCGGCTCTTGTCCATGATGTCGCCGGTGTAGCAGATGGTGGCCTCGCAGAACTTGTTTTGCTTGAGCACCTCGTCCATGGCGATGGACATACCGGGGATCCAGTTCAGGGAGTCAAAGACACGGAAGATGTCGATGCCGCCCAGGGCGCTCTGCTTGACAAACTCCCGCACCACGTTGTCGGGGTAGTTCTGATAGCCCACGGTATTGGAGCCGCGCAGCAGCATCTGGAAGGGTATGTTGGGGATCTTCTCCCGCAGCAGGTCCAGCCGCTCCCAGGGGCTTTCATGCAGGAACCGGTAGGCCACATCGAAGGTCGCGCCGCCCCACATCTCCAGGGAGAAGCAATCCGCCAGGATGTCCGCCGTGCCGTCCGCACCCTTGACCATGTCTCTGGTACGCATTCTGGTGGACAGCAGGGACTGGTGCGCGTCGCGCATGGTCGTATCGGTAATCAGCAGCTTTTTCTGCTCCAGCACCCACTTGCTCAGCGCCACAGGACCCTTTTCGTCCAGAAGCTGCTTGAGGCCGGGTCTGGGATTGCCGGAGCCCTTTGGGAATCTGGGGGTATCGTATTGCTTGCGCTCCATGTCGGGATTTGCCACCTGGATGTTCGCGATGTACTTGAGCACGCGGGTGGCGCGGTCCTTGGAATCGGTGATGTCGAACAGCTCCGGGGTCTCGTCGATGAACTTGGTGTGGCACAGGCCCGCCTGGAAGGTAGGATGGCTCAGAATATTAGAGACAAAGGGAATGTTGGTCTTGACGCCGCGGACACGAACCTCGCCGATGGCGCGCATGGCCTTGCGGCAGGCACCCTTGAAGGTGTTGTCCTGGCAGGTAACTTTGACCATCAGGGAGTCGTAGTAGGGCGAAATCTCCGTTCCGGTGGTGACATTTCCGCCGTCCAGACGGACACCGAAGCCGCCGCCGGTGCGGTAGGCCGTGATCTTGCCGTTGTCCGGCGCAAAATTATTGCTGGGGTCCTCGGTGGTGACGCGGCACTGAATGGCATAACCGCGCACCTGAACGTCCTCCTGGCAGTTCAGGCCGATCTCCGGCGTGGACAGCGGATAGCCCTCGGCGATCAGGATCTGAGCGCGGACCAGGTCGATGCCCGTGACCATCTCGGTGACAGTGTGCTCCACCTGAATACGGGGGTTCATCTCAATGAAGAAATAATCCCCGGAGCGGTCCACCAGGAACTCCAGCGTACCCGCGTTCACATATCCCACGGATTTTGCGATTTTGACCGCATCGCTGCGGATCTTTTCCCGAATCTTCTCATCCACGGAGAAGGCCGGCGCAAACTCCACCACCTTCTGGTAGCGGCGCTGCAGAGAGCAGTCACGCTCGCCGATGTGATAGCAGTTGCCGTACTCGTCCGCCAGCACCTGGACCTCGATGTGCTTCGGCTCCACCAGATACTTCTCGATGAAGATGTCGTCATTCCCGAAGGCTTTTTGGGCCTCGCTGCGGACCAGCTCAAAGGCCGGCTTGACCTCCTCCGGCGTGTCGCAGCGGCGCATACCGCGGCCGCCGCCGCCGGCCGCCGCCTTTAGGATAATGGGGAATCCAAAGGAAATCGCCTTTTCCAGAGCCTCGTCCCCGTCCTTCAGCGGCTCTGTGCAGCCGGGAATAATGGGAACGCCCGCCTTGATGGCGATCTGCTTGGCGCTGAGCTTGTCTCCCATCAGCGCCAGAATGTTGCTGGGAGGACCGACGAATTTGATCCCGGCCTCCTCGCAGGCTTTGGCGAAGTCGGCGTTCTCGGATAGGAAGCCATAGCCCGGATGGATGGCGTCCACCCCGCGGCGCTTGGCCAGGTCGATGATGGCGGGAATGTCCAGATATGCGCCCACCGGGCTTTTGTTCTCGCCGATCAGATACGCTTCGTCCGCGTGGGTACGGAACTGGCCGTTGATGTCCTCGTTGGAATACATGGCCACCGTGTGCAGGCCCAAATCGTAACACGCCCGGAAGATCCGGATCGCAATTTCCCCACGGTTGGCGGCCAGGACCTTATTAAAGGTTGTTTGTGCCACATTATCACCTCAATTTCCTGTCCCGGATGCTTCGCCGGGACATATTATTCGTAGCATATTTTATTATACTGCATCGCAGGAAAATGTGCAAGCCTATAATTCATAAAATTTACAGCGCGGTGCAAGCCGCTCCTTGCCGCGTTGCATCGCGCATCTGAATAACAGGGCTTTTCCGCCCAAAAAACGACCTGCCGCAAAACGTTACGGCAGGTCGTATGAAACATTTGAAATGTTCCTGTGCAAATTATCAGGTATCCGAGCCCGCGTTTTTGAGGGCGGTCCGCGCCTCCTCGATACGGGCCATGGAGGTGTCCATCTCCTCCTTGGCGTGGGACTCCAGGACGGACATCCCGTTTTTGAGGGCGTCCAGCGTACCGGTGACGGTCTGCTGGGCCTCCTCCATGATGCGGTCGGCGAATTTTATCGCTCCCTCGACGAGCATGGCGCGCTGCTGCTGGGCGTTGTCCAGGATTTCCTTCTCGCGCTTCTTGGCAAGCTCCACAATGGTGGTCTCCTCAACCATTTTGGCCGCCCGTTCCTCCGCGTCCCGGAGCACCTGATCCGCCTCTCTGCGGGTGTCGGCAGCTTCTTTTTTTGCGTTGGTTTTCAATGCGTTGCAGTTACTGATGATGGTCTTGGCCTCGCTGATCTCCGCCGGGAGCTGGGTCTGCAGGGCATCCACCAGGTACAAAAGCTGTTCCCGGTCCACCATGCACTTGTCCTGTCCAAACAGGGAGCCACGGGCATCGCCCACCAGGGCGGCAAGGCTGCTGAGCAGCTGATCTATGGTTTTGTTCTCCATATGACTATCTCCTTGCATTTAATCTGGCTTGAAATTCGTCTATGACTTCCGCTGGTAGGAAATCCTTTAAATCCACATCGTAGCGTCCCAGCTCCTTGACCCCGCTGGAGGAGAGATACATATACTTCTCCTCTGCGGAAAGAAACATGGTATCCAGATGGGGATTCAATTTCTTGTTGATGAGACTCATCGTGAACTCCGATTCAAAGTCCGACGCGGCGCGCAGGCCCTTGACCACGGCGCACGCGCCCTTTCGCTGGGCGTAATGGGCCAAAAGCTCATCCGAAGCCTCCACCTCCACATTGTCCAGGTGCTGCGTGGCCCGCCGGATCATATCGACACGCTCCTGGGCGGTGAACATGGGGCTTTTCTTGCTGTTATAGCCCACGCAGACGATAAGCCTGTCGAAGATGCTGGCCGCCCGCTCGATGATATTCAGATGACCCAGAGTGATGGGGTCAAAGCTGCCGGGGTAGATGGCTATTTTCATAAAAATCACCTGGCGTAGAGATTCACAGCAGTTTTGCCGTAGCAGTAGTCCTTGGAGCAGATGAGACTGCCGACCGTGGCCGGCAGGACCCGCTGCCGGGACCGTTCACAGACTATTATACCACCTTCCGCTAAAATGTCAATTTCCGATATTTTTTGCAGAGCGATTTCCATGAAATTTTCTGCATAGGGCGGGTCCAAAAGGATGATGTCAAAGCGCTCCCGGACGCCGGAGAGGTACCGGAGGTAATCCATCTGGAGCACCGTGGCCTGCTGCGCCAGATTTACCTTCCGAAGATTCTCCTTTATGACCCTGACGGCCTCGGCGCTCTGGTCCACCAGGACGGCGTGGGCCGCGCCGCGGCTCAGCGCCTCGATGGCGAGCTGACCGCTGCCCGCAAACAGGTCCAGCACCCGCCGTCCCTCGATGTCGAACTGAATGATGTTGAAAATGGCCTCCTTGACCCGGTCCGATGTCGGCCGGGTGGCCAGGCCCTCCAGGGCCTGAAGTCTGGCGCCTCTGGCCTTCCCTGTTATCACCCGCATGGCGGTTCCTCCTTCTCCGGGCCGCGGCCCGGCTGACTATGATAGTATTGGTAGACCGCCGCCGCAGTATTCCTGGGGACGGCAGCGCGAAGCTCCTCCTCCGTGGCGGCGGATATGGCCCTGATGGTTTTGAAGGTCTTTAGGAGCTGCTGCTTGCGCTTGTCCCCCACGCCGGGGATCTGATCCAGGGAGGATCTGTGCAGGTGCTTGGACCGAAGCTGCCGCTGATAGGTGATGGCAAAGCGGTGGGTCTCCTCCTGAATCCGTCCGATCAGGGAGAACACCGCCTGGTTTCCCTGGATGCCGATCTCCTGCCCCTCCGGCGTCACCAGAGCCCTGGTCCGGTGGCGGTCGTCCTTGACCATGCCAAACACCGGGATGTGCAGGCCCATGGACGTGAGCTGCCGCCGCACCGTATCCGCGTGGGTGACGCCGCCGTCGATGAGCAGCACATCGGGCCGCTGGTCAAATCCGGCGTCTCCCGCCAGAAAATGCGTGAAGCGGCGCTCGATGACCTGCCGCATGGAGCCATAGTCGTCCGGGCCGGCGAGGCCCTCCAGCTTGAACCGTTTATAGTCCCGCTTTAGGGGCTGTCCGCCCACGAACACCGTCATGGACGCCACGATGTCGCTGCTGCCCAGGTTGGAGATGTCGTAGGCCTCCATTCGCTCCGGCGGCTCCGACAATCCCAGCATACTGCCCAGCAGCTCCAGGGTCTTGCTGACGCGCTCCCGCTCCGTGGAGACGCGCTCCGCCTCCTCCCTGGCGTTGGCGTTGGCCAGCTTCACCAGCTTTCCATGGTCGCCCCGCTGGGGTACGGAGATCCGCACCCGTTTGCCGTATTCCCGAAGCAGCAGCTCCGCAAACAGCTCTGCGTCCTCCATGGGACAGGGCAGATAGATGGTCTTGGGCGCAAGCCCGCGCTTCAGATAATACTGCTTGACCAGGGAGGAGACGATCTCCTCCTGCGTCTCCTCCAGAGAGGTTTCCAGCACCTCCACGTCCTTGTCCAGCAGGCTGCCCTGGATGAAGTGCAGCACCGCGAAGCCGGTCTTGGCCGTACCCGCGAAAAATCCGACCACGTCCGTATCCGCCATGGCGCCGGAGCACACAAGCTGCTTCTGAGACAGGGCCTCGATGGCACGATAGCGGTCCCGATAGTCGGCGGCAGCCTCAAAATCCAGCCGCTGGGCCGCGTCCTCCATGGCGGACCGCAGCTCCGCGGAGAGCTCTTTGTCCCGGCCCTCCAGCAGCAGTATCCCCTGCTCCACCCGGCGACGGTATTCCTCCTGGGTCATGCGCTTCTGGCACCAGCCGTCGCAGTTGCCGATCTGATAGTTGAGACAGGGCCGGTCCCTGCCTATATCCCGCGGGAACTTTTTGGAGCAGCCGGGGAGCTTCAATGTCAGCCGGATGGTGTCCAGCGCCTGCTGGGTCACAAAGCGTCCGCCGTAGGGACCGAAGTATCTGGCGCCGTCTCCGCTGCGCTTGCCCACCATGGTAAAGACAGGGTACGGCTCCTTCATATCCACCCGGATATAGGGATAGCCCTTGTCATCCTTCAGCAGGATGTTGTATTTGGGCTGGTGCCGCTTGATGAGACTGCACTCCAGCACAAGGGCCTCCAGCTCCGAGCCGGCCACGATATAGTCAAAGTTGGCGATATGGCTGACCATCAGGCGGGTCTTGGAGGAGTGGGCAGCCGAATCCTGAAAATACTGGCTCACCCGGTTTTTCAGTTTTTTCGCCTTCCCCACATAGATGACGGTGCCGGTCTTGTCCTGCATGAGATATACGCCGGGTGCATAGGGCAGCGAGAGCACCTTATCCTTGAGCTCCTTGGGCGTCAGACATTCCATAGCATCGCTCCTTCATAAATCAAGAAAACGCCCCATGACCAGACGGGGCCATGGGGCTGACAGGGTGTGATTATTCGCCGAAATCAGAGGAGATCAGCGCGGCAAGCGCCTCAACAGCTTCTTCCTCGTCGGAGCCGTTGGCGATCAATGTGATCTCAGTACCCTTGACGATGCCCAGGGACAAGACACCCAGCAGGCTCTTGGCATTCACACGGCGCTCCTCAAACTCCACCCAAATGGAACACTTAAACTCATTGGCCTTCTGAATAAAGAATGTTGCAGGACGGGCATGGAGCCCCACCTGATTGTTCACGACCACATTTTTGGTACACATTTCGCATTCACTCCCTAAAATTCGGGCATCTCTGCCTAGTTACCTTTATCATAGCAGACATTCCGGGAATCGTCAATCTTTTGTCACACAATTTTTCAGATTCGTCATAGTTAACAACATTTGTCCGGTATTTCACGGGTCCAATTCAGCAATCGTGACGCCATCCTCCCCTTCTCCGTAGACGCCCAGCCGGACGGATTTGACCCGCTTGCAGCGCTTGAGATGCTGCTGCACCGCCTTGCGGAGTACGCCGGTGCCCTTGCCGTGGATGATGCGAACGGAGGGCAGCTTTGCCATCAGGGCGTTGTCCAGGAACAGGTCCAGCACGCCGATGGCCTCGTCCGCCGTCATGCCCCGGAGATCCACCTCCGGCGAGGCCGCGATATTGCGAAGCTCCCGGTTGGAGCGCTCCACAAATTTCTTGACCTGGTCCTGCCCCTCCTGGTCCGGCAGCACATAGACCTCGTCGGGCTTCACCGTGACCTTCATGATCCCCGCCTGGATCTGCAGGGACCCGTCCTTGTTGACCTGGAGCACCGTCGCCCTGGTGCCGAGCTTCAGCAGCTCCACCGTGTCGCCCTGCTTCGGCGGACGGGCGGAGACCCGCTTGACCGGCTCGGATTTGACCGCCAGCTTCTCCTCGGCGGCGTTGAGTCCCCGGCGCAGCTCCGCCTGTCGCTGGTTCATATCCTCCACCGCCCCGGCGTCCTTGAGCTGCTTTCGCATCTTTTTCAGCTCGTCCATGGCGGCGTTGGCCGAGCGGCGTGCGTCGTCGATAATGGTCTGGGCCTCCCGCCGGGCCTTGTCCACGGCCTTGTCCCGTTCCCGCTTGATCTCCTGGTAGTATTCGTCGGACTTCCGTTTGGTGCTCTCCATCTCCAGTCTGAGCTGCTCCGCCTGGATGCGGGCCTGCTCCATAGCCTGACGCTGGGCCTCCAGCTGGGAAAGCACGTCCTCGAAATTCACATCGTTCTCACTGACCAGGCTCCTGGCGTCGTCGATGATGAGACTGCTCAGTCCCAGCCGCTTGGAGATGGCGAAGGCGTTGGACTTCCCCGGCACGCCGATCAGAAGCCGATAGGTGGGCCGAAGCGTCTCCACATCGAACTCACAGGAGGCGTTGATGACGCCCTCGGTCCGCATGGCGTAGAGCTTCAGCTCCCCATAGTGGGTGGTGGCGGCGATTTTCGCGCCCAGCTTCCGGCAGAACTCGATGACCGCCATGGCCAGGGCAGCTCCCTCGGCGGGATCGGTCCCCGCCCCCAGCTCGTCAAAAAGCACCAGGGTTCCCTCCCCGCAGCTCTCCGTGATCTCCACAATGTTTTTCATGTGCGAGGAGAAGGTGGAAAGGGACTGCTCGATGCTCTGCTCGTCGCCGATGTCCGCCAGCACCATCTCATAGGTGGAAATGCAGCTTCCGTCGGAGGCCGGAATGTGCAGCCCGCACTCCGCCATCAGCGTCAGCAGGCCCAGAGTTTTCAGCGTCACCGTCTTGCCGCCGGTATTGGGTCCGGTGATGACCAGCGTGTCAAAATCGTCCCCCAGACGCACCGTGATCGGCACCACCGTCTGCTTATCAATGAGCGGATGTCTGGCGCGATTGAGCAGGATCTTCCCCTTTTCGCCGACCTCCGGACACATGGCCTTCATGCTGTCGCTGAGCCGGGCCTTGGCAAAGACCACGTCCAGGGCCACCAGGGCATCGTAGCTGGCGGCGATGGTCTCCCGATGTCCGGCCACCTCGGCGGAAAGCTCCGCCAAAATGCGCTCGATCTCCTTCTTCTCCTTGATGAGCAGCTCCCGCAGCTCGTTATTGGCCTGGACCGCCTGCATCGGCTCGATGAAGAAGGTGCCGCCGCTGGAGGACACGTCGTGGACCAGGCCGGGAACGGAGTTTTTGTACTCGCTCCGCACCGGGACCACATAACGGTCCCCGCGCATGGTGATGATGGGCTCCCGCAGATATTTGGAATAGCTGGGAGAGGAGATGATCTTTTGCAGGCTGTCCCGGACCCGGCTGCCCGCGATCCGCATATGCCGCCGGATGTCGCTGAGGGCGGGACTGGCGTTGTCCGCGATCTCCTCCTCGCTGAGAATGGCGCCGAAAATGCGGTCCTCCAGGTACCGGTTGGGACTGAGCGCCCAGAAATACCGGTCCAGGGTCCCGGTGTCGCCGTCCCCGTAGTCCTTCACCGTTCTCGTCGTCCGAAGCACGGCGGCCACGCGCAGCAGCTCCACCGCGTTTAAGCTGCCGCCCCGATCCGCACGCTCCAGGGAGGGCTTGATGTCCTTGATGTCCCGGAGCGACGGGGCGCCCTTGACCTCCACCATATGGCAGGCGTCCGTGGTCTCCCGCAGAAGCGCCCGCACCTCGTCCATGTCGGAGCTGGGGCGCAGGGCCTGGGCCAGGGCCCTCCCCTCCTCGGATACGCAGTTCTGGGCCAGCAGCTCCAGTACCCGGTCCAGCTCCAGGGTACGCAGTGATTTTTCATATAATTCGTTCATGGCTTTTCCTCTTGTACCGTTGTAAAAAGACGTTTATAAAAGCTCAGTGCCGGGAATCCCTGCCCAAGCTGCGCCAGCAGAAATCGCTCTGTCACGTTTCCCAGTACCTCCAGGGACGCCTGGGGCAGAGTAAAGGAAAACAGTCTGCGGCGGTCGCAGCCGGAGATATGCCGCATGGCGGCCAGCACCCCCGGGGTCAGCGTGACCGCCTCTCCCCCTCCCGCCATCTCCGCGCACACCGGACACAGGAGCGTCCCCTCCTGGATCTGAAACCGATCCGCCCGGGGACTGCCGCAGCAGCCGCAGCCCTCCAGCATGGGAGCAAAGCCCGCAAGACACATGAGACGCAGCTCAAACACGGCCTTCACCATCCCCTGCGGCTTGTGCAGCGTGTCCAGCGCATAGAGACTGTTGAGGCCCAGAGACAGCAGCTCGTCCGGCTCCGTGGCGGAGACCGTTTCCAGGACCTGGGCAAAATAGGACCCCAGGGACAGCAGCTCAATATCCTGCCGCAGCGCCGAAAACAGACTCAGCGGCTCCGCCTCGTTGACGGTATAGTAGCCGTTTCGCTCGTACAGGGTAAACTCGCTGTAGGTGAGAAGCTGGCAGCCGCTGCGGAGCGGGCTGTTTTTCCGCTTGACGCCTCTGGCCTTGGCGGTGACAAGTCCCAGCTCCCGGGTGAGCAGAGACAGCAGCTTGTCGTTGTCCTTGTACTGGGTCTCCCGCAGCACAAGGCCCTTGGTGGTATAAAACATAGACGTTCTCCAATATGTATCCCGCCGGTCACAGCGTGGACTTGCCGGCGTCCTTTGCCTGCTTATAGGCCAGATAAAACTCCGGCGCGCCGGTCTCCCGGAACAGCATCCAAAGCTCCTGCATCTTACATCCCTCCAAAGCTATTGTCTGCACAGGGCGCGAAAAGATACCCGGCAGTTATTGGTCCCGGTAGCCGAAATTTTTAATCAGAAAATCACTGTCGCGCCAATTCTCCTTGACCTTCACCCAGCAGCGGAGATAGACCCTGGCGCCCATGAACCGCTCGCAGTCCGCCCGCGCCATGGTGCTGATTTTTTTCAGCATATCCCCGTGCTTGCCGATGATGATACCCTTGTGGCTGGCCTTTTCGCAGTAGATGGTGGCCTCCAGGTCGATGATGCCGCTGTCCTCCCGCTCGGAGAAGCGGTCGATCTCCACCGCCGTACCATGGGGTACCTCCCGGTCCAGGCACCACAGGAGCTTTTCCCGGATGATCTCCGCCATGACCTGACGCTCCGGCTGGTCCGTCACCATGCCGTCCGGGAAGAGCTGGGGACCGGGCTTGGCGAATCTGACCACCTCGTCGAACAGCTCGTCGATCCCCTCCCGCTTCCTGGCGGAGATAGGCACGATGGCGGCAAAGTCAAACTCCGCGCTGTAGGCCGCGATCACCGGGAACAGCGCCTCCTTGCTGTCCAGGGTGTCGATCTTGTTGATGACCAGCACCACCGGAATGGGACTTTTCCGCATTTCCTCCAGCAGAAGCTGCTCCTGGGTCCCCAAGGAGGCGATGGGCTCCACCAGCAGCAAAATAGCGTCCACGTCCGCGATGCTCTCGTGGACCACGTTGTCCATATAGTCTCCCAGCTTGTTCCGGGCCTTGTGGAACCCCGGCGTGTCCATAAACACGATCTGAGTATCCTCCCGGTTCACCACGGCGGAGATGCGGTTCCGGGTGGTCTGGGGTTTATTGGAAACAATGGCGATCTTCTCCCCCACCAATGCGTTGGTCAGAGTGGATTTTCCCACGTTGGGCCGTCCGGCGATCGTCACCATGGCTGATTTTGTAATACTCATAAAGGCACCTTCACTTTTTCTTTCTTTTTTGTAAATAGGATGGCAGGAACACAAAGACCGCGACTGCCAATCCCCATAGGACCAATGCCAGTCTTGTCCAGGGATGGCACCGCCAAAGCCTTGCAAGCTGCATATAATACTCTCCGCTTTCTCCATAACCGTAGCGCAGCAGCACCGCAGCGATCACCACAGAGCCGACCGCCGAAACCAGCACCGCCCCGGCAGCGGCGTCTTTGGCGTGTCCCAGGAGCGGATGCCGCTGCCGGGACACCGCATCGCAGGCGGCCTCCAGCGCGGTATTGACCAGTTCCAGCGAGAGCACCGCCATGCAGCATAGCAGCACCAGGCACCAATGGGTCACCGTCAGCCGGGCGATATGCCCCGCAATACAAACCGTGGCCAGGGCCGCCAGATGGATCCGCATATTTCTCTGCGTTCGGACCCCATAGACGATGCCGCGCATGGCGTATCGAAAGCCCCGCAGCAGCTTGAGAAGCTCCTCCACAGCCCGTCACCTGGCAATATGCAGCGTATCCATGATGGCTTCCTCCCGCCGGCGCATCTGCCGCTTCATGGGTCCCTCGTCCACATGGTCGTAGCCCAGCATATGCAGCACCGAATGGACCGTCAGATAGCCCAGTTCCCGCTGGGGGCTGTGTCCGAACTCCAGGGCCTGGGCCCGGACCCGCTCCACGGAGATGGCCATATCCCCCAAAGGCAGCAGCCCGGTACCGGGGTCCAGCAGCTCCGCCACGTCCTCCGGAAACGCCTCCGGCACAAACGCAAACATCGGGAAGGACAGCACGTCCGTTTCCCGGTCCACCTGGCGAAATTCCCGGTTGATCTCCCGAATGCCCCCGTCGTCCGTCAGGAGCACGTTGACCTCGCACGGTACCGAGACGCCCTCCGCCTCCAGAGCGCCGGCGATACAGCGCTTGATATGGGCCGTCAGGGCGGGCGTATTCCCATGGGGGACCTCCGAATGTACGGTGATGTGATGCTTCATTTTCGATACGTCCTTTTGTATGTTTTTCTGAGCTTGTCTCTGGCCTGCTCCGCCTTCTCATAGGCGGTGATAATCCGCTGTACCAGCACATGGCGCACCACGTCCTGGGCGGTGAGACGGCAGATGGCGATGTCCTCCACGCCGTCCAGGACCCGCACCGCGTCCTTCAGACCGCTGACCTTGTCCGTCGGCAGGTCGATCTGGGTCACGTCGCCGGTGATAACGATCTTGGAGCCAAAGCCCAGCCGGGTCAGAAACATCTTCATCTGCTCTCTGGTGGTGTTCTGCGCCTCGTCCAGAATGATAAAGCTGTCGTCCAGGGTCCGGCCCCGCATATAGGCCAGAGGCGCCACCTCAATGTTGCCCTTTTCCAGATATTTATTATAGCTCTCCGTCCCCAGCATCTCAAACAGCGCGTCATAGAGGGGCCGCAGATAGGGGTCCACCTTGTTCTGCATATCTCCGGGCAGGAAACCCAGGCGCTCCCCTGCCTCCACGGCGGGCCGGGTCAGAATAATGCGATTCACCTGCCGCTCCCGGAAGGCCGCCACCGCCGCCGCCACCGCCAGATAGGTCTTGCCCGTTCCCGCCGGACCCACCCCCAGGGTGATGGTATTTTCGGCTATGGCCTTCATGTACTGCTGCTGGCCCAGGGTCTTGGCCTTGACGGGCTTGCCCTTGGCCGTGATACAGATCACGTCCTTGGTCAGCGCGGTGAGCTTTTCCTCCTGTCCCTGGCGGACCAGCCCGATCACATATCGGACGTTCTGCTCCTCGATATTCTCTCCCTTGGCCGCAAGCTGAAGCAGCCCGTTTATGACCTTGGCCGCGTCCGCCGCCGCCTCCTCCGGGCCGCTGACCTTCAGCTCCGTGTCCCGGTTGACAATGCTGACCCCAAATTCCTGTTCCACGATGCGGATGTTCTCGTCCAGGGAGCCAAACAGATTGACGATCTGCTCTATCCGCTCCGCGCTGATGCTAATTTCTGCCATAGAACCATTGCCCTTCAATCCTTGATTTCGGCCACGATGCCGATCTCCTCCTGACATTCCACCACGCCGCGAAGCCGCAGGCCGCCCGCCTCCCGCTCCACCGTCAGGGCGCTTCGCAAAATGCTCCCCGCGGTCAGGGACAAACGTATCTGCGCCAGCGCCGACGCCTCCAGCAGCGCTTCGCCGCCTTCATAGGAGTCCCCGGACACATACTCCCGCAGCACGGTTTTCGTGACCGTCACGGGAAAGGTATAGCCGCCCGGAAGTGCCAGTGTTTTGCTTTCCATTATTTTATCATAATTCCCATAGGAAATTCCACTGCTTTTATAGAAATTTATCGTCTTTTTCCCAAAAGTGACGCTGTAACGCGCCGTCTGACGCCCCGTATACGCCTTTTCCACGGCGTTGTCCGGCAAAACCGCCTCCACGGTGTTCCAGGTCCTGGCATAAACCTCCCCCTCCGCACGGGTCAGCAGCACGGTCTTGTCCAGATTCGTGACCCCGGAGATCAGCAGGTCCCCCGCCAGAACCACGTCCCCGGCCTCCACCTGGGCCGTGCCGCCTGTGACCTCCACATGGGTGATGAGGCCGCTTTTCCTCGCCAGCACGTTGGCCGGAGCCGACGAACCGGACAGCACGGGCTTCTCCTCCCGCTCCCGGACGATGACCTGGGCGGTGCAGCCCTGGGTGTTGACGGTAATCCAGCCCAGCTCAGGCAGGTCCGCCAGGACCTGATTCTTCAGCGTATTCATGTCCAGGCTGTCCGCGTCGGTGAAAAAGCCCACGCCGTTTTCCTCCAGGGTCCACAGGATCCGCTCCGTGGGGACCGTTTCGTTCCCGGTGACTGTAAAAAACCAGATATGCCCCTGGAGCCAGAGCACCAGCAGCCCAAGACTCAGCAGCGCCAGCGGATAGGCCACCCGCCAGCCCATGGCCCGGAGCAGCGGCACCGGCCCGGAGACTCTGATGATCTCCACGCTGCACATCTGCCGTTTCGCGCATCTGCGGACTATGGCCATGTCCCGGTCCGAAACCGTCAGCGCGATGGTCAGCTCGTCCGGCTTGCGAAACTCCCGGAAACGGACGCCCTGGGCGGTCAGGGCGGTCAGGCAGTCCTCCGGACAGGCCCCGGTCAGGGTCAGGGACACCGTCCCGGTGAGGCCGAGCATCCGATGGCCCGTCATCGGAGAAAGCTCACACTGTCCAGCACTCCGCTGAGCAGCAGCTCGGTTTTCGTCATGGTGAGGATCCCCAGGCCGCAGCCCACCAGCCGCACCGCGCAGTCCTTCAGCTCCACGATGATCTCCGTGGGACTATAGCTGCGAATGCCCTTGTGGCCGCACAGCAGGATTTGCCGGCAGCCTGTGATCTCGATCTGCGACGCGCCGATGACCTCCGAGGGCAGCCCCATCTGCTCCGCCGCCCGATAAATGGGTCCCTTTGGACTTTTACTCATACGCTCACCCCGATCCATTCTATGTCGGACGGTCAAATTCCATCACCTCCCCGCATATATTTTTCCGAGGTGATGTCATGAGCCGGGTGTTGTCGCGTCCCAGACTGCAAAACGGACTGTTCGGACTTGGCGTACTGCTGATGCTGCTGTCGCTGATCGGGTTCCCCGCCCAGGCGGTATCTGCTGCCAGGGACGGTGTGGAGCTGTGCCTCAATGTGATCCTGCCGTCCCTGTTTCCGTTCTTTGTGCTCTCCACCCTCTGTGTGGAGCTGGGTCTGGTGCAGGGGCTTGGGCGGCTGCTGGAGGGGCTGATGTATCCCCTGTTCCGCGTCAACGGAGCCTGCTCCGGAGCCTTTCTGCTGGGCATCGTGGGCGGGTATCCCGTGGGCGCCAGGACCGCCATCGAGCTGTACCAAAATGGCCAGTGCTCCAGGAGCGAGGCGGAGCGGCTGCTGAGCTTCTGCAATAACTCCGGCCCAGCCTTTATTCTGGGTGTGGTCGGCGCGGGAATTTTCTCCAGCAGCGCCGCCGGTCTGTGGCTCTACGGCGCCCATGTGCTGGCGTCCGTTCTGGTGGGGCTGCTGTTCCGCTTTTACGGCGGCCCGGAGCCGTCCCGGTCCGGGCCTCATGCCACGGAGATCCGCACAGTGGGCTTTGCCCAGGCGTTCACAGGCTCCGTGAAAAGCGCCTTTTCCGCCACGCTGAACATCTGCGGCTTCGTCATTTTCTTCACCGTGCTCATCCGGATGCTGTTTCTCACGGGCATAATCTCGGCGCTGGCCGGCGGCCTGACCTGGCTCCTGGGCGGGCTGAAGATGCCGCAGGCATGGGCGGAAAGCCTGCTCTCCGGAGCCATTGAAATGACCTCCGGCGTCTGGAGCCTCCGGGACGTGGCCGGCGACATGGGCGATAAGCTCTGCATGGCGGCCTTTATCCTGGGCTGGGCCGGACTGTCGGTCCACTGCCAGGTGCTGTCCTTCATTGGCAGCAGCGGCCTCTCCACCCGGACCTACTTCCTGGGAAAGCTGCTTCACGGCGTGCTCTCCGCCGGACTGATCTTCTGCATCTCCAGGCTGCTGGGCTGGGACGCCCCGGTGTCCTCGTATCTGGCCAGCCAGGTCAGCACCATCGCGGAGCTGGACTTCCACCGGGCGCTCACCGTATCGACGGCCACCGCCATGATGGTCTGGCTGGCGCTGACCGTGATTTCCGTTCGGATCATGCTTCAGGGCCGCCGAAACCGATGAG
>CAZBOR010000003.1:29859-32132 GCA_964493585.1 uncultured Oscillospiraceae bacterium | reverse complement strand
TTCGGCTTTCGTCATTCGTCTGTCGGTGTTTCCTCTTTCAGCAACTTCACCATACGCAGGACGATGGCGGTGCCTTCGGCGCGGGTCAGCGTGGCCTTTGGCCGGACGGTTCCGCCCGCTTCCGTGCTGTCGCCCTGAACCAGACCCAGGGCCACGGCGGCTTTGATGGCGTCCGTATAGGTCGCCTGGTTCATGTCAGAGAAGGTCAGCTCGGTTTCGGAGGTGTCCGCCTCGATGCCGATGGATTTCAGATAGCGCACCATGATGAGCATGAACTCCTCACGGGTCACGGCAGTCTCCGGGTCGAAGATGGTATTCGTGCGGCCGGTGATCGCGCCGTTGGCGTAGGCCCAGGCGATCTCGTCCTGGCCATAGGAGAGGTTCTTGGTGTCCTCAAAGGGCGCCGGGGCCAGGTCGCTGAGGTCCGCGTCCACCGCGCGGGCCAGCATGACCACCGCCATGACACGGAGATAGGGCGTCTCTCCGGAGAAGGTGATGGCGTCAATGCCGTTGGTGATGCCAAGCTCCGCGGCCTGTGTGACCTCGTCGTAGTACCAATCCGACGGCGTCACATCCCAGAAGTAGTCGCCCTCAAACATGGCGTAGATGGTGGTGTTCTTCTGGACGGTGAACTGATAGGTGGTCTCCTCGCTCAAAAGCGTGCGGTACTCGTTATACCAGCCGACAAATTCTTTGCCGGCGTCGGGGACGGCCTCAAGGGTCACCACATCGCCGATCAGGTGAGTCTGTTCCGATGAAGCGGTTGTACCATCGCTCTTGACCGAACCGGATGTAGAGCTTATAATGGTCAGCTTTGCGGTATCCTCAAATACCGCCTCAATGACTATAGTCCCTTCGTTAATCACTAAGTTATCATCGATAAAGAGGGTCACACCCTCGTCCGCAGAAATCTGCGCGGCGGTTTCATACTCAGGAGCGGTAGCCAGCAGATATTCGCGCATAGCCTTATCCCACCAGCTTCTGAACGCAGAGTTGGTGCCAGGTACTGCCTCCAGAGTGACCTTGTCACCCATCTTGACCTGATAGGTGTTTTCCGCCAGCTTTGTGCTGTCACAGGTCACTGTGCCGTTGCCTGTAATCGTCACCACCAGGGTCACAGTCTCCCCGGAAGCTTCAGAATTATCAACGATCTGATTGCCATTCGATTCCGTATTACTGCCCGGATCAACACGATCTGCCGTGACCGACATAAAGAGGGCATCGCGCTCCGCGTTATCCGCTGTATCCGGATTCCAATAGCGCCAGTCTGAACCATTTTCATGCGGGATACCAAAATAGTAGTACTGGATTGAGCCGGCCTTGTTGGCCAAACGGTAATCCCGCTGTGCATCAATGATATACAGCTTTCCGTTCAGCTCGATCTCGCACCATCCATGGTGGTTGTCCCTAGAGCCGTCGCTTTCGAGGATCCAGTAGCCGGTATGTACATAGGCGTTAATGCCGATATAGCGAATGCCCACCGCCATCAGCGATGCATAATCATAGCAGGCGCCTTTGTATTCAAACAGGGCGTAAGCTGCATGGTTGATGACCTTATCGGGAATCGCGTGCTCCAGGCCTTCTTCATAGGTCATCCGTTCTACATAGAAAGTCCTGGTCAGAAAATCATAGTAATTTGTAGCACCGGACACCTGGCTGTAACCATTATGGGTATATTCTACGTTCGTCACGACCCAATCATACAGAGCCTTTACCTTGGTGTAGGCATCGGAATTCGCATAAGGCTCCAGGATTTTGGCAATCGCTTCGTCCATTTCCACATAACCAGTCCGCTGAGGATGCAGCTCCTGACTGTTAATGAGCTGCTTAAAGGTCGACTGATTTAATGCGTCGTTGGTCCAGCCAATCGTTGCGCCCAACTGGGTGGAATATTTCACGTCACCCAGTTCAGCGTCTGCGGATTCTCCCAAATCCGCCAACAGCGATTCTCCGTTGGAGGTTTCTGCGTCCGCAGCATACGCCGGTACCGCCGCCAGGAACCCCACGCACATTGTCAGCACCAGCATCAGGCTGACGATGCGCTTCCAAGTGTACTTACTCACAGATTATCCATCCCTTCTGAAGTGTTTTCTCTATTTTAATATACGCCGCTGCGTTCGTCAAGTGGTTCCGGGCCATTTTGTGTCAAAATATTTCCTGGTTTTTTCACGAAACCCACAACAGGTCGTCCTTATGGATTTTCTGATCCACAGGATATAGTTTTCGGGGAGAGGGCCCTTCCCCATTCCTCCAGCAGCGAAAGAATACAGCCG
>CAZBOR010000003.1:0-29759 GCA_964493585.1 uncultured Oscillospiraceae bacterium | reverse complement strand
GAAGTGTTGCATCGGATAAAACAACTCCGGGGACCCCATCAGGTCCCCGGAGTTGTCATTCTCCCCGGAAGCTCACCCCGGAGGTCCGGAGCAGCAGCCTTCCCAGGCGGGAAATCGTCTCCTCGTCAAAATTCATGTCCCGGAAGAAGTCATAGGCGTAGATGGCCTGATAGACCAGCATTCCGATGCCGTTGGCCACGGGGTGGCCCAGAGCCGCTGCCGCCGCCATAAAGGGCGTCCTGGCCGGGGCGTAGATGCAGTCCACCGCCGGAGCGCCGGGCCGCAGGGCCGCGAGATCGGGAAATTCGGCCGTCTGGCCGGTTCCCGCCATCCCCACGGGCGTGGTGTTGATGAGAATGTCCGTGTCCGGCAGCACGTCCTCCGCCTGCTCCAGGGAAAACGCGGCCAGCTTTGGCTCCCCGGCGCACAGGGCCTCCGCCCTGGCCAGTGTGCGGTTCACCACCCGGACCTGCCTTGCGCCGCAGTCCGCCGCAGTCATAGCGATGGACCGGGCCGCGCCGCCCGCGCCCAGCAGCGTGACGGTCCGGCCGGGAAAGTCATAGCCCAGCTCCCGGAGCGCGCGCCGAAAGCCCAGCCCGTCGGTGGAGTGGCCCTCCAGACGGTCCCCACGGCGCCGCACGGAGTTGACGCTGCCCGCCCGCCGGGCCGCCTGGGTCATGGAGGAGAGGTAGGGCAGAATGTCCTCCTTGTGGGGCATGGTCAGGTTGAAGCCCGTGATGTCCAGGACCCTGGCCGCCGTCAGGAAGTCCGGCAGACCGCCCGCAGCCACCCGCACCGCCAGGTACAGGTCCTCCCGGCCCAGGGCGGAGATCATGGTGTTTTGCAGCAGCGGCGAAAGGCTGTGGGCGATGGGGTCCCCGATCACCGCCAGGAGGCCCGTGCCGTTGTGGTACTCAATCCGCATGGCCGGACAGCTTCTCGATGAGATAGCCCATGGCCGCCACATAGCCAAACTCGCCCAGACCGCAGATCTGCCCGTCGCAGCCCGCCGCCGTGACGGAGGTGTGGCGAAATTCCTCCCGCCGATGGATATTGCTGATGTGGACCTCCACCGCAGGCAGGGCCACGGCCTTCAGCGCGTCGAGAATGGCGTAGGAATAGTGGGTATAGGCGCCGGGGTTGATGACAATGCCGTCAAAGCTCCCGCTGGCGGCGTGGATCTTGTCGATGATGGCGCCCTCGTGGTTGGACTGAAAGACCTCCACCTCCACGTTCATGCTGGCCGCAGAGGTATGTATCCGCTGGACCAGGGCCTCGTAGGGGTTCTTGCCGTAGATTTCCGGCTCACGGGAGCCGAGCAGATTGAGATTGGGTCCGTTGATGACTAGAAATTTCATGGCTGTACCTCCAATTCTTTCAGCAGCGCTTCTACCGCCGCCTCCGCTGTGGGATGATCTCCGATAATGATATGGGCCGCCGCCCGATAGAGCGGCTCCCGCCGGGCGAACCGCTGTAAAAACGCCTCCCGGCCCGCCTGCGCCAGGGGCCTGCCGGACATATCTCCGCTGTCATAGCAGCGTTCGGGGTCCCGGTTCAGAAAGACCACCGTGCCGCTCTCCCGCAGCAGCGCCCGATTCTCCCGCCGCAGGGGAAGGCCGCCGCCGCAGGCCACGATCAGGTCCTGCCGCTCCGAGAGCTCCCGGCAGAGAGCCGTTTCCAGGTCCCGGAAACAGTCCTCGCCCCGCTGGGCGAAAATGTCGCTGACAGACTGCCGCTGCCGCGCCTCGATGGTCTGGTCCGTGTCCAGCCAGGGCCGGCCCAGCCGCTGGCTCAGCAGTCGGGCGCAGGTGCTCTTGCCGCAGTTCATCATGCCGATGAGGTAGATATTGCTCATGGCTTTGTCTCCAGATTGCTCTTGAAATTCCCCAGCACCCGGAAGTCCGCCGCCGTCTGGGACAGCTCCCGCAGGACCCCGTCCATGCCGGGCGCGGTGAGGCAGCCGGTGAACTCAATGAAGAACATATACTCCCAGCTCTTGCCCGGAATGGGCCGGGACTCCAGCTTCACCATGTTGAGGCCGTTGACGGCGAAGATGCCCAGGATCTCGTGGAGGCAGCCGGATTCATGGGGCGTGGTCAGCACGGTGCTGATCTTGTCCGCGCCCGGACGCAGCTCCATGCGGGGGGAGACCACCACAAAGCGGGTGGTGTTCACGGCGCTGAAGTTGACCCGGCGGGCCAGCACCTGAAGGCCGTAGATGGCCGCGGCCCGCTCCGAACAGATGGCCGCCTTGGTGATGTCTCCCGTGCTGGCCACATATTTGCCGCTGCCGGCCGTGTCCAGATAGGGGACCGGTTCCCACGCGGGATGCTGCTTGAGGAACACCTCCGACTGGAAAAGCCCCTGCTCGTGGGAGTACACATGGGTGATGGTGTCCATGGTCGCGCCGGGCGGCGCCACCAGACAGTGCTCCACCTGCACCGTGGTCTCGCCCACCAGGTGAAATTCATACTGGGCCAGCAGATCGTAGATCTGGCGGATGCCGCCGGTGGAGTTGTTCTCGATGGGGACCACGCCGTAGTCCGCCGTCCCGTCCCGCAGGGCCAGGAACACGTCCTCGAACCGGCTCAGGCCCTGGGCCCTTACATCCTCCCCGAAGAAGTTGATGCACGCCTGCTCCGAATAGGCCCCAGGCTCCCCCTGGTAGACCACCGTGGGCGCTGTCACCGGCTCCCGCCGTGTCTCCATGGCTGCCCGGATGCGGGCGTAGTTCGGCTCCTCCGCGCCCTCCAGGACGATGCGGCGCTGCTGCCGCCGGGACATCCCCATAATGGTCTCGTAGAGCATAATGACGTCCGATTTCAGCGCCGGGTCCGACAGCAGCGCGGCCTTGTCCGACAGCACCTGGCGCTGGCGGCGGTTGTCCAGCACAGGGATGTGGTTTTGCTGCTTATACTGTCCCACCTGCTCCGTCACCGCCATGCGCCGCTCAAAGAGGCGCACCAGCTCATGGTCGATCTGGTCGATCTGCTGCCGCAGGGTATCCAGCTCACTCATAATTTTTCGCTCCTTCCGCTTGTTCCAGCAGGTCCGCCGCCGCCAGGGCCGCCGCCGCCTCGATCACCGGGACCGCCCGGTGGACAATGCAGGGGTCGTGGCGGCCCGTGACGGTGATCTCCGCCTCCTGACCGGTCCGCATATGGACGGTCTGCTGGGGCCGGGCGATGGACGGGGTGGGCTTCATGGCCACCCGGAACACCACGGGCATCCCCGTGGTGATGCCGCCCAGGATCCCGCCGTTGTGGTTGGTGGCGGTGACGGGTCTGGCGCCGTCCATACGCCAGGGGTCGTTGGCCTGACTGCCCCGCATCGCCGCCAGAGCGAAGCCGCTGCCAAATTCCAGACCCTTCACCGCCGGAACGGCGAAAAGCTGTCGGGCAAACAGCGTTTCCACATTCCGGTCCAGATCCGGCTGGCCCAGCCCCAGGGGCAGTCCCGTCACGGCACATTCGATGACGCCGCCGATGGAGTCCCGGTCCTGGCGGCACTGCAAAATCAGCGCCTGCATCTGTGCGCCCGCCGCGTCGGACAGGGTGGGAAAGTCCTTCTGCCCGCAGGCGGCCAGCGCCGCCATGTCCGGCTCGGCCTCGTCGATGGGCGTGTCCGAAATACCGCCGATGGAGGCGATATGGGCCGCCGCCGTGACGCCCCGCTGCCGCAGATA
Source organism: uncultured Oscillospiraceae bacterium (assembly GCA_964493585.1). Taxonomy (GTDB): domain Bacteria; phylum Bacillota; class Clostridia; order Oscillospirales; family Oscillospiraceae; genus HGM13006. Next base: position 26,074 of record CAZBOR010000003.1, on the reverse strand, counting down.
CAGCTTGGCGATGGCGCCCGCCGCCACCAGGGGCGCGGTGAGCCGCCCGGAAAAGTGGCCGCCGCCGCGGTAGTCGCCGTAGCCGCCATAGCGCCGAAAGCCCGTCAGGTCCGCGTGACCGGGCCGGGCCAGGTCACGGATGGCGGCGTAGTCCTGTGAGTGCTGGTCTCCGTTGCGGATCAGCATGGCCAGGGGCGTCCCCGTGGTCCGTCCCTCGAACACGCCGGAGAGCAGCTCCACCTGGTCCTGCTCCTTCCGGGCGGTGGACAGGGCGTTTTTCCCGGTGGCACGGCGGGCAAGCTCCCGGGCGATGAACGCCTCGTCCACGGGGATGCCGGATGGCACGTCCTGCAGGACCACGCCGATGGCCGGCCCGTGGGATTCTCCAAATATCGTGTAATTCATTCCGTTTCCTCCAATATGCCCCCCAGAGCTTTGAGGTCCTCCCAGAAGGTCGGGTAGGATTTCCGGACGCACTCCGCCCCGGTGATGGTCACGGGCGCGCGGCAACGGGTGGCCGCCACTGCCGCCATCATGGCGATCCGATGGTCGTTCCAGGAATCCACGGTGACGCCGCCCCTCAGGTCGGCCCTTCCGCAGATGGTCAGGCCCTCCGGTTCCTCCCGGACATCCGCGCCCATGGCGTTCAGCACCGCCGTCACCGAGGCCAGACGGTCGCTCTCCTTGAGGCGGAGCCGTCCCGCGTTTACGATGCGGGTGGTTTCCCCGTCCCGCAGGGCCGCCCTGGCCGCCAGAGCCGGGACCAGATCGGGACACTCCCGCACGTCCAGCACAACCTCCCCAGGTCCGTCCAGCAGCGCCTCGTATTCCACGATCACCCGGTCCCCCTGATGGGAGCTGGGATCCATGCCCGCGATGGTCAGGGGATTTCCCATGCCCTTCGCCGCATAGAAAAACGCGGCCTGGCTGTAGTCTGCCTCCGCCGCCGCGTCCGCGGCCCGGTACCGCTGGTTCCCCGGCACATACCAGCCCGTCCCGGTCGGCTCTGCCGTGACGCCGAAGGCGCTCAGCGCGTCGATGGTCATGTGGATATAGCCGGAGGATTCCAGCGCTGTGGTCAGGGTGATTTCGCTGTCCCCGTCCAGCAGGGGCAGGGCGAACAGCAGCCCCGTGATAAACTGGCTGGACACGTCGCCCCGGAGACGGTACTGTCCCGGCGTCAGGGTCCCCTTTATAATAAGTGTATCATCCTGCCGGGAAAAGGCAATCCCCTTTTCCCGGAAAATCTCAAAATAGGGGGTCTGGGGCCGCTGCATCAGCCGTCCCCGGCCGCGAAACGTGCCTCCGCCCGCCAGGGCCAGCGCGATGGGGATGAGAAACCGCAGGGTGGACCCGGATTCGCCGCAGTCCAGGCTTTCATGGGCGGCAGCGGATTTTCCGGGAACCCCCGTGATCCGCAGCGCCCTGGAGGGGGCGGCGTCCCCGGCGTCCCGGCCCTCGTCCTGTACGGTCTCCCACTGATAGTTCGCCCCCAGGGCCTCCATACACCGGAGGGTGGCGGAGATGTCCTGGCTGTCCGACAGGCTGGTCAGTACGCTGGTCCCCGCCGCCAGGGCCGCGGCAATAATCAGCCGGTGTCCCTGGGACTTGGAGGCTGGCGGGACGATGGCTCCGCGCAGCAGCGATGGGGTGACGGTCACATTCAAAGCAGCACCTCCCCGATCAGCTCCAGCAGGCGCTTGGTCTCCAGCGTCACCGGCTGGGCCTTGCCCAGCTCCGTCAGGGCGATGAACCGGATATTCGCGCCGCTGCTCTTCTTGTCCTTGGTCAGCGTCTGCGCGTAATCCTCCTCGGTGGCGGAGATGGCCGTTGGCAGACCGTACTGCCGCAGCACCTCGGCGATGCGCTCGTCCGTTCCCGCCGGTGTCACGCCCAGCCGCTGCCCCAGCTTCGCCGCCGCCACCATGCCCGCCGCCACGGCCTCCCCGTGGGTGTACGTTTCGTAGTGGTAGGCCCGCTCGTACACATGGCCCAGGGTGTGGCCGAAGTTCAGCAGCATTCTCAGTCCCGTGTCCAGCTCGTCCTGCTCCACCACCTGGCGCTTGATGTCGCAGCAGCGCAGGGCGATGTCCCCAATCCCGGCCATCAGCGCCTGCCGGGTGGTGAGCCCCGCCACCCGGTCAAAGAGGTCCCTGTCCCAGATGCAGCCGTACTTGATGACCTCCGCCATGCCGTCATAGAGCACCCGGTCCGGCAGAGTCTCCAGGCACTCCGGGTCCATCAGCACCATTTTGGGCTGATAGAAGGCCCCGGCCAGGTTCTTCCCGGCCCGGAGATCCACCGCCACCTTGCCGCCCACGGAGGAATCCACCTGGGCCAGCAGGGTGGTCGGCACCTGTACAAAGTCCACGCCCCGGAGGACGGTGGCCGCCGCAAAGCCGCCAAGGTCGCCCACCACGCCGCCGCCCAGGGCGATCACCGCGTCGGAGCGGGTCAGCCCCAGGTCCATCATCTGCTCCCACAGCTCCGACAGGACCTCCGGGCATTTGCTCTGCTCTCCGGCGGGGATCTCCAGGATGGCGCTCTCAAAGCCCGCCAGATGGAGGCTCCGGGCCAATCGGCCGGCGTAGCGCGGCTCCACGTTGGAATCCGTGACGATCACGGCCAGATGTCCCCGCAGAACGGGCCGCAGCAGCGTCCCGGCCCGGTCCAGCAGGCCCGCCTCGCAGCGGATGTCGTATTCCCGGCCGGGGAGATTCACCCGCAGGACGCTCATACGGTTTTCCCCAGGAATTGGGCCAGCCCGTTGGATTTCTGCATCAGCACGTCAAACTGGGCCGGGGTCAGGCTCTGCTTGCCGTCGCAGAGGGCGTGGGGCGGGTCGTTGTGGACCTCCACGATGATGCCGTCGGCGCCCGCCGCGATGGCCGCCAGGGTCAGCGGCTCCACCAGCCAGGCCGCGCCGCCGGAGTGGCTGGGGTCCACAATGATGGGCAGATGGGTCATGCGCCGCAGGGACGGGATGGCGGAGATGTCCAGCGTGTTCCGGGTGTAGGTCTCAAAGGTGCGGATGCCCCGCTCACAGAGGATGACGTTTTCGTTGCCCTCGCTCATGATGTACTCGGCGGACATGATCCACTCCTCATAGGTGCTGGACAGGCCCCGCTTGAGCAGCACGGGCTTGGACATCTTGCCCACCTCCTTGAGCAGGTCAAAGTTCTGCATATTCCGCGCGCCGATCTGCACCAGGTCCACGCAGTTTTCAAAGATTTCGCAGTATTTGGGGCTCATAATCTCGGTGACGATGGGAAGGCCCGTGGCCTTTTTCGCCTTGAGCAGCAGCTCCAGCCCCTGGACGCCCATGCCCTGGAAGGAGTAGGGAGAGGTCCTGGGCTTGAACGCGCCGCCGCGGAGCAGCTTGGCGCCGCTGCGCTTTACATCCCGGGCCACGGAGGTGATCTGGTCCTCGGTTTCCACAGAGCAGGGACCGGCGATCACGGTGAAGCCGCCGCCACCGATGGGAACGCCGCCCACCGTCACCACGGAATCCTCCGGATGGAATTTGCGGTTGGCTTTCTTGTAGGGCTCCTGGACCCGCATGACCCGCTCCACGCCCTCGTGCAGCATCAGATCGTCGGTGTCCAGATTGGTGGTGTCGCCCACCAGACCCAAAATCGAGCAGTGGGTGCCGTTGGTGATGCCCACCTTGAGGCCCTGGGCCTCCAGCTCGTGGGCCAGAGCCTCGATGCGCTCGCTGGTGGTGCCGGGCTTCATGATAATGACCATAATAAAACTCCTTTCAGTGGTTACAAAACCGGGACCGCGAAAAGCGCCCCTGACTGAATCCAACATTCAGCAGGAGCGCGTACAGCATACCACCCATGAAGGTTATGACTCAATCAGCCTATGACAACAGCCCGCTCCCCGAAAGGAGCAGGTAAAGTAGCCATAAAATCGATCGGTCAAACGCAGCATGGTGAATCCCTCTTGGCGGTTAATTGTCCTTATTATACCATGTCACCGAAAAATTACAACTGTTTTTTTCATTTTTTTTCGGAATTCCCCCGGGCGCACCGCCGCAGCGGCACGCCCAGGTCCGTTTATTCCGGATTCACGGTGAAGCCCAGCTCCCGAAGGCAGGCGATGGTATGGGCCATTTCGGGCAGGAGATCCATGGAAATGACCCGCATCTGGTCATATCTGAGGCTGCCGTCCGCCGCCTGCGGATAGTACCAGATATCCAGCCAGCCGAGGTTGTCATGGATAGGGAAGCCACTGGGCGGCACATTTCCCGCCTCCACATCCCGGAGGAACGCGGCGTAAAGGGCCGTGGCCTCCCAGCCTTCCAGGTCCCAGCAGTGGGTCTCCGGCTCGTTGGAGGTGATGGCATAGCTGCTGCCCTCCTGGCTGTAGGTGCTGAGCGTCCCGGACCAGAAGTTCTCCAGCGTCACGCCGTCGGCGTCCTCCACCCAGGTCTGCAGGCAGTATTCCGGCGTTTCCAGCATGGTCTGGGCCGCCACGGCGATGGGGCCGGAGCACTGGAGGGTGGTTTCATCGTACTGGTAGAGGATGTAGTAGCTCCGCTTCACGTAGCCATCGCCGATCTGATAGGTGATGTCCAGGTTCCAGTAGGGCTGCTTGCCGGGATTGTTGGTGAGGGCGTCCAGATTGTCCACCACCGTCTGGTGCAGGGCGATGGCGTCCTCCGGGTCCACCGTCACCTCGTTGCCGCTCCCCCAGCACACCGTGGCCGTCCGGACCTCGGACGTATCCGGCACATAGCGCACCGTTCCCAGCAGGTCCAGCTTGCCCGCGCCCATGAGGACCAGCAGCACCGCCAGCAGGATCCCGCAGGACAGCCCCGTTTTCCGGGTAAATACCCGCAGGGTCTTTTGGACCACCATCTCCGCGGCGATCCAGCCCACAGCGGCAAAGCCCAGAGTGAACAGCACCACGGCGGCGAAGGGGATCTCCTGCTGAAACAGGCCGCTGCTCAGGGCGATATAGGTGCCGCCCGCCGTCACCACCAGCGCGCCCAGGAGCTTGCAGACGGTCCGGACCAGGGGGAAGGCGGTCATCTCCCCGGCGGCCTCTGCGCGGCGGATCTGGTAGACCACGCCGGTCAGCACGGCCAGGATCACGCCTGCCGCTCCATAGATCACCGGGACCGACGGCTCGGAGAAGCCGGTGATCAGATCCACGTTTTCCGCCGTGGTGGTATAGGCCCCCGCAACGGCGGAGGAAAGATGCTCCAATGGCGTCAGCCACAGCCTCAGACCGGCCAGGAAGTTGTAGAAGCTTATCCCCGGCATGAACCTGGCCGCCAGCTCGCCGGCGCCTCGGAGGATGATCCACACGGCGCAGTGCATCCCGCCGTAGATCAGCACCGCCCCAAAGGTCTGCCCCGCGATGCAGCAGGCCAGGGACGCCATGGCGTAGAACAGCAGGAGCGCCGCCATCCCCGCGCCGAAGAGCTGCACCAGGGGGACCGCCGCCCAGGACGCATCCGCCGACGCCGTGACCGCCACGGCCAGTCCCAGTCCCAGCAGCATGGGGACGACCACCATCCCAAGGCCCGTCAGATAGCTGGTCAGGTACAGGCAGCGGCGCTTCACGGGCAGGGCGTGGTAGAATTGGATGGCCCGGCGGCTGTGCAGATGCAGGAACACCAGAGCCGCCGCCGGAAACGCCGCCAACGCCAGCGCTGCCATTATCACATCGGCGCTCCCGTAGATATTGTTTTGGATGTGGACCCGGCGTTCCGCCTCCAGCGTGAACATATGGCTCTCCTGCACCATGCCCGACAGCGGCAGGATCAGCAGGAGCACGACGCCGGCCAGCAACAGCAGGGGCAGAGGCCAGAACCGCCGGAGCTGGTTCCTGGCGATGGTGAAATTAAAGCAGGATGTCTTGGACCGCATAGCTGACACCTCCCAGTTCGTAAATGAATATCTCCTCCAGGCTCAGGGGCAGCGCCTCCAGGTATACAGGCTCCAGAGCCTCCAGCCGGGCCAGAACGGTCTCCGCCGGGCCCCGGACGATATAGGTGTGCATCCGGCCTGCGGCGCTGCGGTGCAGCAGCTCCAGATCCGATGGCAGCGGCGGCTCCTGGCCGGAATAGAGGATCTGGATCTTGCAGACGCTGCCCTGAAGCTCCGAGAGGCTCCGCTCCAGCAGGACCCTGCCGTGGTGCATGACGCCCACATGATCGCACACATCCTCCAGCTCCCGGAGGTTGTGGGAGGACAGCAGCACCGTGGTCCCCTCCTCTGCCACATCGCCCATGAGCAGCGACCAGACCTGCCGCCGCATCACCGGGTCCAGCCCGTCCACCGGCTCGTCCAGCACCAGCACCTCCGGACGGCAGCTCAGACCCAGCCAGAAGGCGCTCTGCTTGAGCATCCCCTTGGAGAGGCTCCGCAGGGGCGCGGTTTCCTTCACCTCCGGAAACGCCTCCCGGAGCTTTTCATACCGCTGCGGGTCGAACCGGGGATAGAGTCCCTGGTACAGCCGCCTCAGGTCCCCGGTGGTGGCCTGCATATAGTAGTAGATGTCGTCATAGATGCAGAACATCTCCCGCTTGACGGCGGGGTTGTCAAAGACGCTCCGGCCGTTGACGGTGACGGTGCCGCTGTCGGGCCGGTAGATGCCGGTCAGATGGCGGATCAGCGTGGATTTCCCGGCTCCGTTGGGTCCCACCAGACCATAGACGGACCCGGACGGCACGGTGAGACTGGCCCCGTCCAGGGCCCTTGTGTCTCCGAAGGATTTTGTCAGCGCTTGGATCTCGATCATACCTCTGGCTCCTTTCCATAGGCGGAATGGACCTCCGCCGTGACGGCCCCGCAGTCCATGCCCAGCAGCTTCAGCTCCCGCACCGTCTGGTCCAGGACGGCCAGCAGCTCCTCCCGGCGCTGGGCCGCGGCCCGGTCATCCGATGTGGCGAAGGCCCCCTTGCCCGCCACGGTGTAGATGAGGCCCGCCGCCTCCAGCTCCCGATATGCCCGCTGGATGGTGTTGGGATTGATCGCCAAGGACCCGGCCAGCTCCCGCACCGAGGGCAGCTTCTCCTCCGGCTTGATGGCGCCGCTCAGGATGAGCTGCCGCAGAGCGTCCCGCACCTGCTCGTAGATGGGCCGCGGGTCCTTATAGTTGATGCTCAGCAAACCATCGCCCCCTTTGCTCAACTGTATTAAGCGTTTTAATACAGTTATTATAGAGGGAACGACGCCGGTTGTCAACCCCTTTTTTGCGGTTCTATTCTGCGCCCAGGCCGCATATACTGCTCTGAGGTGGTACATATGAAATGGAGCGCGCCTCTCTGGGCGGCGGCGCTGCTGCTTCTGGGAGCGGCAGGACTATGGCGTATGGCGGCTCCGGCGGAGACAGCCCAGGCCGCCCGGACCGCCGGAGCGTGGATCCTGGAGCGGCAGCTCGGCGCCCGCGTCCAGGTGGAGCTGCGGGAAGCCGAATCGGAGGAGCTCGCCAGCCCGTCCGTTTCACCGGAGACTGTTCCGGTGGAGACCGTGGAGGAGGCGTGGGATGAGGAGGCCCCGGAATCGGAGGTCCCGGCGGCGGAGGTCACGCTGGCGGCGGACCTGTCCCTGGAGCTGCGGAACAGCACCGGCTACCAGGTGGACTGGACGGAGCTGCCGAATCTGCCGGAGGGACTGGACCTTGACAGCCGGGACCCGGTCGTTTTGATCGTCCACACCCACACCACAGAGGCCTATACCGAGGCGTCATCGCCGGGGGTCTACCGCTCCCGGGCGGAGGACAACGGCGTCATGGCCGTGGGAGACGCCATGGCGGAGGTCCTGCGTCAGCGGGGCTATGCCGTGCTCCATGACAAGACCCTGTGCGACTACCCGGAGTACAACGGCGCCTATACCCGGAGCCGCGCCGTCATTGAGACCGATCTGGCGGCCTATCCCTCCATCTGTCTGGTGCTGGACGTTCACCGGGACGCGGTGGAGGACGCAAGCGGCGGGCAGCTGGCCATGACCGCCCAGGTGGGTGAGGAGACCGCCGCCCAGCTTATGCTGGTGGTGGGGACCGACGACGGCGGCCTGGAGCACCCGGACTGGCGGCAGAATCTCTCGCTGGCGGCGGTGCTCCAGACCCGGATGGGCGTGGCCTATCCCGGCCTGATGCGGCCCGTCAACCTGCGGTCCGAGCGGTTCAACCAGGACCTGGGACCCCTGAGCCTGCTGGTGGAGGTGGGGGCCTCCGGCAACTCGCTGGAGGAGGCGCTTCGGGGCGCACGGTGCTTTTCTGCGGTGCTGGCGGACGTTCTGGACCAGTATAGCGGTAAAAGTTCATAAAGAAAGGCGGTCAAATTCTACACTTTGACTAAAAGTATTGGTTGACGAATGTGGTCTGTTTGTGGTATATTTACTTTAGCAAAACGAACCGGTGGGTTTGACATTTTAGGGGGTATCTTTTGTGGACAATAGTTTTGACAAACTGAACAATGAGTTCGCTGACAAGGCCAGAGGCGGATTTAAGTATTGGTTCTGGCTGATTTTTTCCTACATCTTTGCCCTTCTGGGCGCGGCCATCGGCGTCTATGCCGTGCTGCCGGGCAACAACAGGTATCTGTCCCTGCTGACGCTTCTGTGCGGCCTGTTCGGCATCCAGACGGTGTTCTGGTCCAAGGGAACCCAGGGCTGGAACAAGCCTCTGCGGGTCAGCTTCGTGGCTGGTCTTGTGGTTCTGGTGTTCGCCTGCGTGATCCTGTACATCATTCTGCCCTATGTGAATGGCTGATTTTGGAGCAATACCGTCCGCTGCGCTGCAGCGGACGGTATTTTTTTCCGCCCGGCGGCGGAAAGGCCTTGCGGTTTTGGGCAAAGTATCCTATAATGGAATACGGTTTTTCATACGGTCCTTCCATAAAATGCTTCATTTCAGGAAAGACCGGTATCATTCGCACGATTGAACAGGAGGTAGCTTATATGGAATATTCATGGAAACAGGGCAGCCTGCCGGCCTACGGTATGCCGCTGCCCGGTGAGCTTGGCAACGTGCCGGAAAGGAAGCCCATGGGCTTTCCCGGCGGACCCGGTCCCGGACCCGGCGGTCCCGGCCCAGGACCCGGTGGTCCCGGCGGTCCCTCGAACGATCCCACGGACGATCCCCGGTTTCCCCGGTCCTTCCGGATGGTCCCGTCCTATGTCATCGAGGACGGGAAGGTAAAGGCCGCGGAAACGGAGCACCGGCTTGAGGGGGAGATCGGCCCCACCCGGGCCACGGGCATCCGCTACACCACGGAGGCCCCCTTCATCAACGGCATCGTGGTCAAGGGCGACAGCAAATACACCATCTCCGACGCCTATTTCAAGCTGGACGGCCAGGGCGTCAACGACTTTGAGGGCATCGGCGCGGCAGTGATGGTCACGGACAACGCCGAGCTGACCGTGGAGAACAGCTACATCGAGACCAACGGCGTCATCCGGCCCTGCACCGCCTGCGGCGGACACGCCACGCTGCACGTCAACAACTGCAAGGTCTACGGCAACAGCGGCCCCTTCCCGGACTACTACGACCCCGCCAACCCCATCAAGGGCCCCGGCATGATGGAGCCGCCCGCCGGACTGTTCCTGGGCGGGAGTATCCGTACCCATCTGTCCGTGGGGACCACCAAGACCTATTACAGGGATTCCCACATTGAGTCCGACAGCTGGGCTGCCCTGTCCACGGACAACGGACGGGACCTGTACCTCCAGGCGGACAACTGCGACGTGATCGTCCGCAACGTGGGCTACGGCGTCTATGCCGACGGCGGCTGCAACGTGGTCCTCAACGGCTGCCGGTTCCAGACCGCCACCCACGGCGGCATTCTGGCGGGGGATTTCACCGCCAAATTCACGGATTGCAATATGAAATCCGGAAAATTCGACTTCATGTGCCACGACCTGTCCGGCGGCGCGGATTCCGCAGCGCCCCTGGAGATCCGCCGCTCTGTGTGCTACGCCGAGGAGGCCTGTCTCCACATCAAGAGCCACAATATCCACGCGGACATTGTGGATTCCACGCTGACCTCTCCCGGCTATGTGGTCCACGCCATCGTCAACGATGACCCCGACGCCAGAGTGATGCCCCAGGAGGCCGTCCCCTACGGCAACAAGCTGTATATCTCCGGCTCCGCCCTCACCGGCGGCATCGTCAACGACGATGTGCGGGAGATGGCGGTGATCCTGGATGGCTCCACCGTCCAGGGCGCCATCCGCGGCGCGTATCTGAAGCTCATCGGCTCCTCCTGGCTGGCCACGGAGGATTCCAGCGTGGCCCTGGTGGACTGCACCGGCACCGAGGGGCTGGACGCCGCAGCAGGCGTCACCATTTCGGCGGTGGCCGCCGCAGGGACCACCCTGTCCGGCCAGTATGACCTGCCCTCCGGCGGCAGACTGGTGGTCGCGTAACCGACAAAAAGCCTCCCGGTATCGGGAGGCTTTTTGTCCATGCAGGGGAGTCCGGCCCTGTATGGAAGGGGTGAAAGAAAGAAGGTAAACCAGCTTTCGCCGGTGGAACGGGCAGCCGAAATCCATTTTTTGTAATGTTCTTCATCAAATCTTCACCAAAACTTCATATTCAGTATAGCATATCTTGTATATCCTGTCAATCATGTGCCGACCCAAGAAGCGAATTTTGGCTGTTTTGCACAAATTCCGGGGCTTATTTCTGCCAAACCCGCATATGGCGGATTGCTTTTGCAGGGCGGATATGCTAAGATACTGTCATACGATTCGGATCGGAGGCCGTTTTATGGAACGCCAAGAGCGCATCGCCGGGCTGGACCTGATGAAGGTCCTGGGCCTGTATCTTGTGATCCTCTATCATCTGACCTTCCGCAGTCCCGCCAATGTGCGCTCCGGCGGTCTGGGGGATTATGTGGTCTTTTTTCTGACCACCTTTATGAGCATCTGTGTGCCGCTGTTCTTCACCGCCAGCGGCGCCCTGTCCCTGACAAGGCCGCTGGATCTAAGGAAAAACGGCAGGCGGTGCGTCCATCTGGCGGTGCTGCTGCTGGTCTGGCTGCCGGTGTCCATGGGCGTCATCCTGGCGCTGCGGCGGGAGATGCACGGGGTCCTGGAGGCGCTGTCCCTGGGCTGGAGCCTCAGCTATGACTACGTTCAGCACCTCTGGTATCTGTGTGCCTTCCTGCTGCTGTCTCTGTTCCTTCCGGCGCTGCACACCCTGCGCCGCAGCTCCAGACGGGTCTTTCGCTACAGCCTTGTGGTGCTGATGGTGCTGACCTTTGGAAATCTGCTGCTCAACGACCTGGAGTATCTGCTCCGCTGGGCCATGGGCCGCTACGGACACACCGGGACACGGCAGTTCTTCGGCTTCGTCAACATCTTCCGGGGTTATTACTGGTACGCCTTCGTCTATCTGGCCCTGGGCGCGTATCTCCTGGAGCGCCGGGAAGCCCTGAGACGCTTTCGATGGGCCGCTGTGGCGGCGATCCCCCTTTGTATGCTGGCGCTGACCCTCAGCGGGATCGCCCGGAGCCGGGTCCAGGACACGGTGTTTGACCCGGTGCTCAACAACTATGGCAGTATTTTCACGCTGGGGATCACGGCCTCCGTGGGGCTGCTGCTGCTTCAATGGGAGCCGGGACCTGGGGTGCGGCGGGTCTCCGCCTCCGTCGGCCGGTGCTCTCTGGGCATCTATCTGGTCCATTGGCTGCTGATCGAGGCGCTGCGGGACTATCTGCCCGGCGTGTTCTCCGCCGTGGCCCTGGCCCCTCTGACGGCGCTGGCGCTGCTGGGTCTGAGCTGGGCCGTCACCTGGTGCGCCCTGCGTGTACCCGGCGTCAGAAACCTGTTCACCGCCGCGCCGGACTGGGTGCGAGGATAACAAAAATGGCCGTTTTCACGGCCATTTTTCCTCATTCTCTTCCTCTGCCATGGGGTCCACCACATCGTCCATGGGCGCCGCGGTGTCAGTCGGCGGGGCGTCGCTGCTCTGCTTTTTCTTTCCGAGATTCCGGAAGAACAGCACAATTTTGCGGCGGAAAATGGCGAGGGCCGCGCCGCCGGCAATGAACAGTCCGGCGACCATGCTGACCACATAGCTCACCGTGCCGGGGTCCAGATAGGCAAAGGCCGGTGCGAGGAACAGCAGCAGCATAAAAAAGGTGTAATAGCTCCGGCGAATGAGTGTTTTCATAGACGTTCTACCTCCCGTTTGTGGTTGCGCGGGCCTGGATGTCCCGGATGCGCCGAACCAGATACCGTCCGGCGGCCTCGGCTCCGTGACCCGGATTGTACAGCTCCGTCTCCTTGACGCGCTGGATCTGTGCGCGGAACCGGTCCCTCTGGAGGAGCAGTTCTCCGGCCACCGCGCCGGCCCGGTCCAGCTCGCCCGGCTCCAGCTCCCCGCCAAGCTGCGCCCGGATGCGGATGTCAAATGGCACCACGTCGATTTTGTCGTAGTCCGGGTTCATGATTTTCATGGGCGTGTTGATATACAGCACCGGCTTGTAGGTGGACAGGGCAAATTCATATCCCACGTTGGACCAGTCCGTCACCAGCAGGTCCGCGTTGTACACCGTGTCGGTGGAGGAGAAGTCCGTCTGAAAGGATACCCGCTCCGCGTCCCGGTACCGGGCCATGAGCGCCTCCAGCCGCTCCCCGTAGAGACGCACATACTGGGGATGGGGCCGGATGATGATACGGCAGTCCAGCGTCGAGAGCTGCTCCACCAACGGGTCGATGCAGGAGTCCAGGATGTTGTCCTTCTGCCAGGAGGGGGCGATGAGAATGGTCCGCTCCTCCGAGGGCGTGTGGTCCTCGGAGGCCCAGGCCGCCGTCATCTCATCCAGCAGGCCGTAGCCCACCTGGACCAGCCGCCGGGGCTTGAGACCGTAGAGCTTCTCGATGGCGCGGGCCTCCTCCGCCTGGTGGGGACCCACGCAGAAGAGGGTGTCAAAGTGGTCCAGGGCATGGGGCCGCAGGGTCATATTGTCGCTGCTGACCCCGTGGTCCGTGTAGATGTACTCGATGTCCTTCCGGACCAGGCTGCGCTTGATGTGGTAGGTCTCCAGGTCCGGCATGGTCATGACCACCATGTCCGCGTCCAGCTTCATCATCAGCGGGATGAGCTTCATCTCCCCGATGTAGTAGCCCACCAGACGCTCTTTCCCCATGGAGAGCACCGGGTCCTCCGGGTCCGAGGTGATATAGTGGATGGTCACGTCGCTGTGGGCCAGGGTGTATTCGATCATACCCCGGAAATATTTGTAGAAGCCGCCGCCCTCGCTGTAGAACACCAGAATTTTCGGCTCCTTGCCCTTCAGAAACCGCCGGTAGTCCGCCCGTTCCCGCTTTTTGTACGGCTCCAGCCGCTGCTTCTGCCGGGCCTCCCGGCTGCGGATGGCCGCCAAATCCCGCTTGCTCTCCTCCAGGGCCGCGTAGTCGATGTATTTGGCGGGCCTATAGAGGAGATTCATCAGATACAGGTTGGCGATGGCGAGGAGATTGCTGGCGATCCAGTAGACGCCCACGCCGGCGGGGACCAGATAGGTGAAATAGGTGGAGAAGGCCACGGTGAACAGCGCCACGCCCCACCGGCTCCAGAAGCCCTGTTCCTTTTGCAGGACGTTGTCCCGGTTCTGCGCCCAGCACAGCAGAAACGTGCTGAGACAGGAAAGCAGCGGGACCAGGCCCAGCGTCGTGGTGCAGATGAGGGGCGGGACCTCCGCCAGATGGATGCCCAGGAACTGCATATCCACGCTCCGGGCCTGCTCTATGACGGCGGCCATGTCCAGAGGCGCGTCCGCCAGACCCATAAAATAGCGGAAATTGTCGGGGTCGCACAGGGCCTCCAGCACCTTGAGCTGCGCGCCGCTGCCAAGATCCTGGACCTGCATCAGCGCCGCCGTTTTGTCCGTCAGCCACTGGCAGCTTGCCGCGTCCACATGGAGCAGATGCTGCATGGGGTTGTAGATCACCTGGATCAGCCCCAGCACCAGAATAATCTGAATGAGCAGGGGTACCATACCCAGCACGGGACGGTATTTTTCCCGCTTGTACAGGGCCATGGTCTCATCGGTGATGGCGTCCTTGTCCCCGTAGTGCCGGGCGGTGATGCGGTTGATCTCCGGCTGAAGCCGGATCATCTTGATGGAGTTCTTCTGCACCGCCACGGACAGCGGCAGGAGGATCACCTTGCTGAGCAGCGTGAACAGCAGCACCGCCAGCCCATAGCTGCCCGTCAGACGGTAGCACAGCCACATGAGATAGCCCAGGGGCGTACCGATATAGGTGTTGATAAAAGCCATGGGAATACGCCTCGCTTCTCTCGTGCTGTTTCATAAGGGCCGCACCCTAAAGGGTCTATCGCTCCGGAGGGGCGTATCAGCTCTCCTCCGATTCCTTGGCGTTGTATGTCTCCGGCAGCACATAGCCCGTCGCCGGCGGGATCATCTCCAGATCGGTGCCAAAGGCCGCATTGAGGACCTTCCGGGTGGCGTTGATGCCGGTGTCCCCCTCAATGTCCACGGTCTGGCCCGGAATATAGGCGCAGCAGAGGATGCTCTGCATCACCGGAGTCTCCTGCTCCGCGTCGAATCTGGGCCCGCCGAACTGCTCCACCAGATGGAGGGGTACCCTGGCCCCGTGGTCCGACAGCAGCAGGATCACCGCCTCCGGGTCCTCCCGCTGGATATTGTCGATGGCCTCCAGGATCACGGTGTTCAAATACTGGAGCTGGCCGGGATAGAGCGTCTCGTCCCGCCAGTACCAGGCCGATGCCATATCCGTCCGCACGGAGCCGTCGGCGTTGTAGAGGAAGGGCGCGTGGGGGCATTGGATATAGCTCACCGTCAGGGTGGGGCCGTCCTGAGCCGCCTCCGCGCAGCTGCGGAGGGCGTCCAGCGCGTCGTCCAGCGGCTCCCGGTAGTGGTCCCGGTAGTCCTCAAACATCCGGCGCTCCAGCTTGTCCTTGATGATGGGCAGACGGCAGTAGATGCTGTTGTCGAACAGGTATTCGGAGATGTTGTCCCCGGTCTGGCCATGGGTCAGCTCCCTGGCCGCCCGGTCCTGGAGATAGGCCCGGTGATTGATCAGATTCACCCCATAGCCGTTCTCCGTAAAGATCTGGAGCAGCAGCGGGTCCTTGAGATAGCTCCGCCGGACCTTCTCCGGCATATCGTCGTCGGTCACATAGTCGAGATTCAGCAGATTCGGCACCAAAGTATCCGTCCAGCAGGACTCCGTGTTGTAGGAGCTGTGGGAGATGGAAAAGCCCCGCTGCTCCAGCGCTCCGTAAAATTCCTTGTTGTCAAAGCCAAAGTATGTCTCCAGATTCTCGTCGCCGCCGTACTCGTCAAAGAGCAGATAGTAGACGTTGCGCTGGGTCCCGGAGAGGGACACCTGCGGCTCCCGGCGCTCCTGCCGCTCCTGCCGCTGGGACATGGAGGCGGTCTGAATGAGCTTGGGGACCGCCTGAATGACGCTTATCAGCGTCAGGACCCCGAAGGTCAGCGCCAGAATGACGCAGCCCGCGTGGAGGTTGGGCTTTCGCTTCACCAGCACCGCCAGCAGCGCCGCCAGCAGCACCAGACAGACCAGCAGAAAATACCGGCTGTAAAACCATGGCAGCACCCGCTCGATGGCGTCCGCCGCCATGGAGAAATTGATGACCACCAACATTCCGAGACAGGTGAAAAAGCAGGCGCGGCTGATATTGCGAAAAATCGCGCCGCTGATGGCCAGCCCACCCAGGGCCGTTACCAAAAACAGCAGAAAAAACGGCAGCATATCCGCTGCTCTGGCCTCGCCGGCGTTTTGGGCATAGAGAAAGACGCAGGGATACAGGCACGTCAAAACGACGGCCAGCAGCCCGATCAGCCAGGTTATCCAGGTTTTCGTTTTCATAGATTGCCTCCCAGGTCCGGGACACGAATAATACCATCATTATTTTATCATATTTCCTATGGATTTCAACCTCTATTTTTTCACAAACCCTTCATAAAGCAGCCCGGACGGCGGCGCCCGATTCCTGTCCGGACGCGCAGGGCGGAACCCCCTTTGCGATACCGGTTTTATGGAGATAACGCTTTTCATTTGCGCGGGTTTCTGCTATAATAGCCATAAAGAGTATCCTCGGAGGTGAAGCCCTTGCCCCAGAAATCAGATCGGCTTTCCGGCGCGATCCTGGCCTGCTGCGCGGCGGCGGCCGTGATCGTATGCACCACCAGCGCCTACGGAGCCATGGAGTATGGCAGCGTTCCCTTTTTCCTCGCGGCAGTTCTGCTGTTCTGGGTCCCCGGCGCGGCGCTGCTGATCCGCTGGCCCCTGTTTCGCGATCCGGCCCACACCTGCTGCGCCCTGGTGGGGCTGTATCTGTGCCTGTGCCTGCGGCTGAGCCTCTTTGACCATATATCCGGCGACTATGTGAGCTTTCTGTCCCCCTGGACCGAAACCATGCGGAATATGACCGTCCGGGAGGCCCTGGCGACGCCCATTGGCGACTACAATATGCCCTACCTCTATCTGCTGCTGCTGATCTCCCGGCTCCCGGCCTACGACCTCTACTGCATCAAGCTCTGCTCCGTGGTGGCGGATATGTTCGCGGCCCTGGCCGTGGGAAAGCTGGCGGCCATGATGAGCCGGCGCGGGGAAATCGTGCTGCTGGCCTTTTTTGCCGCGCTGCTGGCGCCGACCACCTTCCTCAACAGCGCCTACTGGGGCCAGTGCGACAGCATCTATGGGGCGTTTGCCCTGTGGGGACTGTACTATGGGCTGAAGCGGCGGCCCGCGCTGTCCCTGTCCCTGCTGGCGTGCGCCTTTGCCTTTAAGCTCCAGGCGGTCTTTATCCTGCCGATTCTGGCGTTTTTGCTGGTCCAGGGACGGATGCGGGTCAGGCATCTGCCGGTATTCCCCGCCGTGTTTCTCGCCATCATGCTGCCGCCTCTGCTGGCGGGCCGCAGTTTGGCGGACACCTTCGGCATCTATGGGAACCAGACCGGCGCCTATCCCTATCTGAGCCTCAACGCGACCTCCTTCTGGTCCATGCTCCCCAACGAGTATTTCGACGCGCTGGACCCGGCCCCGGTGCTGCTGGCGGGCATCGTGGTGGTGGGGCTGCTGTATGTGTTCCTGGGACGCTATGCCCGGCTGCGGACCGGGGACCTGCTGGCGCTGAGCCTGGTTTTCACCCTGGCCATCCCCTGGCTGCTGCCGCGGATGCACGAGCGCTATTTCTATCTGGCGGAGCTGCTGTCCATTGTCTACGCGGCCCGCTATCCACGGCGGTTGCCCGTGGCGGTCCTCGTGCTGGGCGGCGGCTATCTGGCCTATTGCTCCTATCTCTTTGGCGGTATGCCGATTTTGTCCACCGCCGCAGTGGCGGCCATCTTCGGTCTCACCCTGATATATCTGATCGTAAAGCTGCTGCAAGACACAGCGCCCGGAAAGGAGGTAACCCATGACTGAACTGGAATATATCTGGCAGGACCGGATGCGGCATCTGGGCCTGCCCCTGAGCTTCACCCGCTATGCCCTCAGCGACGACCGCCTGTTTCTGGAGACCGGGCTGCTCAGTACCCGCTGCGAGGAGATCCTGCTCTACCGGGTCCGGGACATCTCGCTGAAGATCTCCCTGGGCCAGCGCCTGTTCGGCGTCGGCACCGTCACGATCCTGTCCTCGGACAAGACCCTGCCCACGCTGGAGCTGAAAAACATCAAAAACCCCCGACAGACCAAGGAGCTGATCCACCAGGCGGTGGAGGAGATGAAGCTCTCCCGCCGGATGCGAGTGGGAGAAGTCCTCACCGACAGCGACGAGGAGCCCTGGGACGACGACAGAGCTTGAAAAAAAGGACCTGCCGCAGCGCGGCAGGTCCCTCGTCTATCTGTTATACGCTTCTGGTGTAATAGCGGTCCACGGCCTGCTGCTTGATGGCGATGCAGTCCTCGATTCCCAGGTCAAGGATCTCCTGCACGAAGGAATCCCACTCGCTCATGGGACGGTCGCCCATGGCAAACTTGGTGAGGTTCTCCTCGATGAGCGTCTGAATGTCGCCGTAGATGGTCTGGTAGTCGTCCGTCTCATCGGCGGTCATGGAGATGGCGGTGGGCATCTGATAGGCTGTGTCGGTGTTGGTGCTCCACACGGGGTCGCACTCAAACTGGAGGTCCATGGTAAAGCTGGAGGGAGTTTCCGGCTTCAGCATGGGCATGACGGAGTAGATGAACAGCGTGGGCTTTTCGTTTTCGGTGAGGCCCTCGTAGTTGTTCCAGTAGTCGGAATACTGGAGCTTGCCGTTCTCGTCAATGATGTAGGAGCCGTCCTCGTTGCCCTCAACGCCCATGGAGGACAGCAGCGAGCCCTCGTAGGTGAAGAAGAAGTCCAGATAGGTCCCCAGCTTTTCCAGATCGGTTTCCGCCGTGGAGACAGCGATGGCGGATACGCGGCCGGAGATGGGGGATTTGACGGTGCCGAAGTGGGTGGTGGCGCCCGCCTCCTTGGTGATGGGCGGCAGCGGCGCGATGGCGAAGTCAGGATCCGTGTCCTGGCCCATGGCCACATAGTTGGGGATCATGTTGGTCTCGCCGAAGAACACGCCCACATCGCCGGAGGCGATGGTGCCGGTGAACTCCATGGGATTGGTATTCTTGGTGATGAAGTCCGCGGCGATGATGCCGTCGGCATAGTAGGTGGAGAACATCTCCATGTACTCCTTGAAGCCCGGCTCCACGATGCCGTACTTCACCTGGCCGTCCACCAGGTAATAGGGCTCGGAGACCATGGGGAAGGTGGAGAAGGAGCCGGACACGTCAAAGCCGGAGCACAGGGCGTTGGAGGTGTGGACGATACCGGCGACAGCCATCAGCGGCTCCGGCAGATTCAGCTCCGTCTGGAAGGCCCGGAGCACCGCGTCCAGCTCGTCATAGGTGGTGGGGATGTCCATGCCCACCGCTTCCAGATAGTCCGTGCGGATGAACGCGCCCTCTGTGGCGCCGTCGGGATAGTTGTTGATGGTGTAGAGTCTGGGGAAATAGCCGGAGTCCGTGTGCAGCTCCCGCTTCGTGTCGTCGTCGAGCTGGTCATAGCACTCCTTGTAGGCGGGCATATAGTTCTCCACCATCTCGGTCAGGTCGATGAACACATCGTCCTCGATGGCCGTGTCATAGGAGCCGGTCCAGAGCTGAGACACGTTGGTGATAATGTTGGGCAGATCGTTGGAGGCCACCCGCAGATTGAACTGCTCCGAGTTGGCCGTGGTGGTCACGCAGGTCAGCTCCACATGGACGCCGGTCATTTCCTCCGCCTTCTGGAACGCCTTGTTGTCATAGAACTGGTTGGGCATGAAGGTGGACATATTGTCGGAGAAGCTCACCCACATGGAGCAGGTAAAGCCGTCCTCAAACAGGGGCAGCTCATAGGTGTAGTCCGTGGAGATCAGACCGCCGGAGGATGCGGCAGGTTCTTCTTCCTCCGCTGCGGAGGCAGGCTCCTCCGCCGGAGCGGGTTCCTCGGCCGATGCGGGTTCCTCGGCCGATGCCGGCTCCTCGGCGGCGGGTTCCGGCGCGGAGGCCGACGTCGCCTCAGACGCTGACGCGGCAGAGGAGGCCGTGCCGCCGCAGGCGGCAAGCAGCATACAGACCATCGCCGCGGCGAGCAGCAGGGCAAGCAGCTTTTTCATTTTCATAAAATCTCTCCTTTACAAAAGATACATCCGGCTGCCGGCAATCGCTCCGCCAGGCCCGGTAACACAAATTTATCACAATTCACACATAATTGCAACATATTTGAAAAAGTTTGTGTATCCTGTTTGAATTGGATGCTCAAAAATGTGCAATTTGTTTGAACTCGAAAGAAATGGCGCTGTGCCGGACGCAAAAAAATCCCGCGAACCGGCGCTGCGGTCCGCGGGAAAGCCGTCTAATCCTTCAGATTGTTGATGCCCAGGGTCTTGCGCCCCTCAAACCGGTTTTCCGGCAGGAGCTCCCCGAAGTAGGCGTTCAGCTCCTTCCCCAGGTTCTGGAAATAGTGGATGGTGTAGTGATAGAGCCGCGCCGCGTTGGATTGGAAGATCCGGTCCCGGCGCTTGGCCACGGACAACAGGCGCACCAGCTCCACATCCGTGGAGCGGAGCACGGCCAGATTCCGCATATTTTTCCGGTAGATCAGATTGGCCGGCACCAGGCACACCCCCAGATTGCTCCGCAGGGCGTCGTCCACCAGATCGCTCTCGTTGCTGTGGAGGAGGATCTTCGGCTCAAACCCGGCGATGCCGCAGAGGACCCGGATCACCTTCTGGTCAAAGCTGGCCTCGTCCACCAGGAAGCTGTCCTGGGCCAGCGCCGCCAGCGGCACATACCGCCGTCCCGCCAGGGGATGCGCCTGGCTGACCACGATAAAGATTTCCTCCTCCATCAGCTTGATCTGTTCGATCTCGCTGTTTTCAATGGTGATGGGCGTCACGGCAAAATCCAGCTTTCCCGACAGCAGCTCGCTCTCCAATATCTGCTCCTGGTAGAAATACTGGTTGATCTGCACGCGCTCCCCGGAGCTTAAAAAGTTGTAGATCAGCTCATGGAGCACCCCGGCCACCGGCGACGCAATAGAGACGGTGTCCCCGGACTGCTGCTTCATCTCCTCCAGCTTCTTTTCCCCGGTTTCCAGCACCTGAAAGGCGGAGGACACATATTCATAGTACACCCGTCCCATAGCCGACAGGCTGATGCGGCCCTTTCGCCGTTCAAACAGCGTCACGTCCAGGCTCTTTTCCAGCTTGGCGATGGCCTTGCTCAGCGCGGGCTGGGAGATGTACAGGCTTTCCGCCGCCTTGGTGATGTTTTCCAGTTCCGCTACGGTTTTGAAATAATACAGTAAGGTCAGCTCCATGGCGCACACCCACCCTTCCGCTTTGATACTATTTTTATTGTATCAAAAAACGAGGGCTTGTCAAGGTGTGCCTGGCCCGGATGCGGGCGTGGGGCGTCCGGTCAATCCGGTTCCTGCTCCCGGCCGATCCGAACGGTCAGGATGATCTGTCCCGGCTGCTCCTGCCGGCTGACCGCCGCCGCCACGCCGCTGCCGCGCAGGGCCGCAGTGTCCCGGACCACCCGCTCCAGAAACAGCCTTGTGTCCCGTCGGCGGAGCTTCTCCCGCATGGACGCGGCGTTGTTGCTGAGATAGGCGTCGATGTACCGTTCGGTCTGGCTGACGCTGAGCCGTCGGACCGTCAGCTCCTCCAGGACCTGGAGCCGCTGGGCCTCGCCCGGCACCCGCAGCAGCTCTCTGGCGTGGCGCTCGCTGAGCCCCGCCTCCCGCAGCGCCTGACGCAGCCGGGGACTGTGCTGGAGCAGCCGCAGCTTGTTCGCCACCGCCGACTGGCTCCGGCCCAGCCGCCTGGCGGCCTGGCTCTGGGTGAGGCCGCTGTGGGTGAGATACTGCTGTAAAAGCTCCGCCTCGTCGAAGTAGTGCAGGTCCTCCCGCTGCAGATTTTCCGTCAGGCCGATCAGCTCCGCGTCCTGAGGCTCCAGATCCATCAGGAGGCACGGGACCTCCCCCAGTCCCGCCATCCTGGCCGCCATCAGCCGCCGGTTCCCGGATACCACCACATACTGCCCGCCGCTCTTCCGCACGGTCAGGGGCTGCAATAGCCCCACCTGCCGGATGGAGGCGGCAAGCTCCTGCAGCGATGCGGTGGCCCGCTGCCGCGTTGTCGCCCCCGGCTGTACCAGCCGCAGGGGCAGATACAGGATTTTTCCGCTGTATTCCATAGGCTCCCCTCCTTGGACGCCTATAGTATAGCAACGGATTCCGGTTTATTCCACCGCTTTGCGTCGAATCCCACCGGGAGGTGGTAAAAATTGTATCTCCCCGGAATAAAAATCCACAAGATGCTGCGGCTTGGCATTGACGGGAAGGGCCCGACGGGCTACAATGAATACGGTCCTTCTATAGAAGCATCTACGGAAGAACCGTATCGTGTGACGGAGGTATGACCATGAAAAAACTCGGCTTTGGCTGTATGCGGCTGCCCATGGTGGGCGGCCCGGAGGGCCAGGTGGACCAGGCCCATTTTGAACGGATGATCGACCGCTATATGGCGGCGGGCTTCTGCTACTTTGACACGGCCCGCGTGTATTTGCAGGGACAGAGCGAAACGGCCCTTCGGGCAGGTCTGACGGCGCGGTATCCCAGGGACAGCTTCTTCCTGACGGATAAGCTGTCGGGGAGCTGTTTCCAGCGCCGGGAGGACATCCGGCCCCTGTTTGAATCCCAGCTTGCGTCCCTGGGGGTGGACTATCTGGACGGCTACCTGATGCACTCCCTGTCGGCGGAGGTCTATGAGAAATTCCGGCACTGTCACGCCTTTGAGGAGGCGGCGGCGCTGAAGGCGGAGGGGAAGATACGACACCTGGGTATCTCCTTCCACGACAAGCCCGCCGTGCTGGAGCGCATCCTCACGGACCACCCGGAGATCGAGGCGGTGCAGATTCAGCTCAACTACATCGACTGGGACGACCCCAGCGTGGAGAGCGGCGCGGTCTACGAGGTCTGCCGCCGGTTTGGCAAGCCGGTGCTGGTGATGGAGCCGGTGAAGGGCGGCGCGCTGGCGGATCTGCCGCCGGAGGCCCAGGCGGTGCTGGACGGTCTGGGCGGCGGCTCCTGTGCCAGCTATGCCCTGCGCTATGCCGCCTCCATGGAGGGCGTGGTCATGGTCCTCAGCGGCATGAGCACCGAGGCGCAGATGGCGGACAACCTTCAGACCATGCAGGACCCGCAGCCCCTGACGGACCGGGAACAGGCTGCCGTCCGGGAGGTCCGGGCCATACTCCGGCGGCAGAACACGATCCCCTGTACCGGCTGCCGCTACTGCGTGGCGGGCTGTCCCATGGACATCCGCATCCCGGACCTGTTTGCCTGCTACAACACCCGGCAGAAATACCGGGATTGGAACAGCGATTTCTACTACGGCGTCCATACCCAGGACCACGGCAGGGCCTCGGACTGCGTGGTGTGCCGCCAGTGCGAGCGGATCTGTCCCCAGCATCTGGCCGTCACCGACCTGCTCCGGCAGGTGGCGGAGGCGTTTGAGCAGGAGGAATAAAAATCGGGCTGCCCCGCACATGGGGCAGCCCTTGCTTCCGTACCTTATCGTTCCTGCATCAGACGTACATAGTCCGCGATGGCCTCGGCCACAAGGTCCGTGGACATGACGGAGGTATCCACCGACAGCATAGAGCTGCCCGCGTCCCCCCACTTTTTATGGGTGAAGAAATTGTAGTAATCCGCCCTGGATTTGTCCTGCTTTTTGATGGTCTTTTCCGCCAGATTGGCGTTGTCGATGGACTGCTCCGCCATGACGCGCTGGACCCGGTAGGCCATGGGCGCGTGGAAGAACACAGTCAGCAGATTTTTCTTCTCCCGGAGCACATAGTCGGCGCAGCGGCCCACGATCACGCAGTTGTCCGCCTGGGCCACCTTGCGGATCACGTTGAACTGGGCAAAGGCCAGCTGCTGGTTCAGCGGCAGGTTGTCGCTGGTGGCGGCGCCGGTCATATACAGGCTGTAAATCAGGCTGCCGCTGGGCTTCTCGTCATAGTGCTCCATGGCAGAGGGCGAAAAGCCGCTATCCTCCGCCGCCATGGTCAGGATCTCCTTGTCGTAGAAGGTGTATCCCAGGCGCTTGGCGACCTTTTCTCCGATCTCTCTGCCGCCGGAACCGAACTGCCTTCCAATAGTGATAATCATAGGAACACCGCCTTCTTCTATATTTGGGGGAGACTCCCCCACTGTGTATTTTAGCATAGCACATTTCGTGGAAAATGACAAGTTCAAATTTAATTTATTTTGATTTCTTGTATATTTTACACAAAATTGCGGCGGACTTTTGCACTTAAAACCGCAGAACCTTGATGAGATTGGTGGAACCGCTGATGCCCACGGGGATTCCGGCGGTCACGACGGCCAGATCGTCCTCCTCGACATAGCCCAGGTCCCAGGCCATGCGGCGGGCCAGGTTCAGCAGCTTGTCGGTGGAATCCACCACGGGGACCAGCGCCGATTCCACGCCCCAGGCCAGCGCCAGCAGCCGGCGGGTCTTTTCGTCCACCGTCAGGGCCAGCACCGGACATCCCGGCCGGAACCGGGACACCGCCTTGGCCGTGGTGCCTCGCTGGGTCACGGTGACGATGGCCTTGGCCTCCAGCTCCATGGCGGTGGTGCAGCAGGCGCGGGAGATGGCGACGCCGACGTTGCGGCCCGTCTGGATCTCCAGCTTCTGGAACGCCCGCCAGTAGTCGATGCTCTCCTCCACATGGACGGCAATGGAGGCCATGGTCTGGAGCGCCTCCACCGGATAGCGCCCGGAGGCGGTCTCGCCGGACAGCATGATGGCGCTGGCGCCGTCAAACACCGCCTGGGCCACGTCGTTGACCTCCGCCCGTGTGGGCCGCGGATTGCGGGTCATGGAGTCCAGAAGCTGGGTGGCGATAATCACGTGCTTGCCCACCCGGCGGCACTTCCTGACGATCTCCTTTTGCAGCAGCGGCACCTCGTAGACAGGCACCTCCACGCCCAGGTCGCCGCGGGCGACCATGACGCCGTCGGCCACGGAAATGATCTCGTCGATGTTGTCAATGCCCTGCTGGTTCTCGATTTTGGCGATGATCTCGATATTGTTGGCGCCGGCCTGATTCAGCAGATTCCGGATGTCCATAATGTCCTGGGCAGATCGGGTGAAGGAGGCGGCGATGAAGTCAAAGCCGTTCTCCGCCGCAAAGAGAATGTCGTTGCGGTCCCTTTTGGACAGGAAGGGCAGGTCCACCGGGGTGCCGGGCAGGTTGATGCCCTTGCGGTCCCGGACGACGCCGCCGTTGCAGACGGTACATACCACGTCATCCCCCTGAATTTCCTGTACCTGAAGCTCAATGAGGCCGTCGTCGATGCAGATCTTGCTGCCAGGCTGTACCACGTTCTTGAGATTCTGATAGGTGGTGCTGCATCCCTGGGCGTTGCCCAGGATCTCCTCGCGGAACAGGGTGAAGCTGCTGCCCACGGTCAGCTCCGCGCTGCCGCCCTCGAACAGTCCGGTGCGGATCTCCGGCCCCTTGGTGTCGCACATGGCGGCAATCGGCAGTCCCAGCTCCTCCCGCAGCTCCCGGAGCTGGGAGAGCTGCTCCAGATGGCTGTCGTGGTCCCCGTGGGAGAAGTTCAGACGGGCCACGTTCATGCCCTCCAGGCAGAGCTGCCGCATGACCTCCCGGTCCAGGGTCGATGGCCCCAATGTGCAGATGATTTTGGTTTTTCGCATGATTGATTCCTCCATATCCCGTCGCTGAGCGGCGGGCTGCTGTTTTCTCCCCGGCGGTTTTCCGCGAATCTCCGATAACCTCCCAAAAAGAGGATCATAGCTCCGGAGGCGCGTCGGAAAACGGCGGGAAGCAACCATCGGATAAGGAAAAAAGGGACGCATCCGCGTCCCTTTTCCTCGGTATCACTGGGCGTCCACAGACGCCATATGGCGGATCAGTTCCATGATCTTGTAGGAATAGCCGATCTCGTTGTCGTACCAGGACACCAGCTTGACAAAGTGATCGTTCAGGGAGATACCGGCCTTGGCGTCGAAGATGGAGGTCCGGGAATCGCCCAGGAAGTCAGAGGATACCACGTCCTCGTCCGTGTAGCCCAGAATGCCCTTCAGCTCGCCCTCGGAGGCGTCCTTCATGGCCTGGCAGATCTCCTCATAGGTGGCGGCCTTCTCCAGCCGCACCGTCAGGTCCACCACGGACACGTCCAGGGTGGGGACCCGCAGGCTCATACCGGTGAGTTTGCCGTTGAGGGAGGGAATGACCTTGCCCACGGCCTTGGCCGCGCCGGTGGAGGAGGGGATGATGTTGCCGGTGGCCGCCCGGCCGCCGCGCCAGTCCTTCATGGAGGGGCCGTCCACGGTCTTTTGGGTGGCGGTCACAGAGTGAACGGTGGTCATCAGGCCTTCAACGATGCCGAATTTGTCGTGGACCACCTTGGCGATGGGCGCCAGGCAGTTGGTCGTGCAGGAGGCGTTGGACACGAACTGCATATCGCTGCGGTACTTGTCCTGGTTGACGCCCATGACGAACATGGGGGTGTCGTCCTTGGAGGG
>CAZBOR010000002.1:0-34904 GCA_964493585.1 uncultured Oscillospiraceae bacterium | reverse complement strand
CCAAGGGCCTGGGCGAGAACGACCCGGAGATGATGTGGATGACCACCATGAACCCCGCCACCCGGCGGCTAATCAAGGTCATGCCGGAGGAGGCGGAGGCCACCGCCCGGATGTTCGATCTGCTGGAGGGCGATGATCTCCAGGGCCGCAAAAACCATATTGCGGAGAACGGCTATAAATTCCTGGAGCTGGCGGATATTTCGTAAAAAGGACTGATACCAATGGCGAAGAAAAAGAATCAGACGGGAGGCCACAAGGACGTTCCCAACGTCATGGGGCTGCGTGCGGAGGTGCTGGAGCAGCCCATCACCGAGACCCTGGAGGTCAACTTCATGCCCTACGCCATGAGCGTCATCTTGTCCCGCGCCATCCCGGAGATCGACGGCTTCAAGCCCTCCCACCGGAAGCTGCTGTATACCATGTACAAGATGGGACTGCTCAACGGCGGACGGACCAAGTCGGCCAATATTGTGGGCCAGACCATGCGGCTCAATCCCCACGGTGACGCGGCCATCTATGAGACCATGGTGCGGCTGAGCCGCGGCTATGAGGCCCTGCTGCACCCCTTTGTGGATTCCAAGGGCAACTTCGGCAAGGCGTATTCCAGGGATATGGCCTACGCCGCCTCCCGGTACACCGAGGCCAAGCTGGACAGCTTCTGCCAGGAGCTGTTCCGGGACATCGACAGCGACACCGTGGACTTTGTGGACAACTACGACAGCACCATGAAGGAGCCGTCCCTGCTGCCCACCACCTTTCCCAATGTGCTGGTGTCGGCCAATAACGGCATCGCCGTGGGCATGGCCAGCAATATCTGCGGATTCAATCTGCGGGAGGTCTGCAACGCCGCTGTGGCCCGAATCAAAAATCCCGGCTGCGATTTGAAGGAATATCTGCTGGCGCCGGATTTTCCCTCCGGCGGAGAGCTTCTGTACCGGGAGTCGGAATTGAACGCCGTCTACGAAACAGGCCGCGGCAGCATCCGGGTCCGGGGAAAATGGCGGTATGTCAAGGAGGGCAATCTCATAGAAATCTATGAGATACCCTATACCACCACCACGGAGGCCATCATCGACAAGGTTTCCGAGCTGATAAAGGCGGGCAAAATCAAGGAAATCAGCGATATGCGGGACGAGACGGACCTCAGCGGACTGAAGCTCACCATCGACCTAAAGCGGGGCGCGGACCCGGATAAGCTCATGGCGAAGCTGATGCGTATGACGACCCTCCAGGACAGCTTCCCCTGCAACTTCAACATCCTGATCGGCGGCTTTCCCAAGGTCATGGGCGTGGGGGAGATATTGGATGAGTGGACCGCCTGGCGCACGGAGTGCGTCCGCCGCCGCGTATACTTCAACCTGAGTAAGAAGCGGGAAAAGCTCCATCTGCTCCAGGGCCTTCAGAAGATTCTGCTGGACATCGACCGGGCCATTTCCATCATCCGGGAGACAGAGCTTGAGGAGGAGGTGGTGCCGAACCTGATGATCGGCTTTGGCATCGACCAAATCCAGGCGGAATATATTGCGGAGATCAAGCTCCGCAATATCAACCGGGAGTATATTCTCAAGCGCACCAGAGAGACGTCGGAGCTGGAGCAGGAGATCGCGGACCTGGAGGATACGGTCAATTCCCAGCGCCGCATCAGGAGCATCATCATCAAGGAGCTGGAGGCCGTGGCCAAAAAGTATGGCCGGGACCGCCGGACCTCGATCTGCTACGACGACGTGCTGGAGGCAGAGACTACGGAGGAGGAGACGCCGGCCTATCCGGTGACTCTGTTCGTGACCCGTGCCGGTTATCTCAAGAAGATCACGGCTCAGAGCCTCCGTATGAGCGGCGAACAGAAGCTCAAGGAGGGCGACCGGATGGATACGGTGCGGGAGACCAACAGCCGTGCGGAGCTGCTGGTGTTTACGGACCGATGCCAGGTCTATAAGGCCAGCCTTGCGGAGTTTGACGACAGCAAGGCCAGCGTGCTGGGGGACTATCTGCCCACCAAGCTGGGCTTTGATGAGGGCGAGAACGTGGTGAAGGTCTGCCTGCCGGGGGATTACAGCGGCTTTGTGCTGTTTGCCTATGAAAACGGCAAGGTGGCAAAGGTGGCCATGGAGGCGTACAACACCAAGTCCAACCGCCGCCGCCTCACCTCCGGCTACAGCGACAAGGCGCCGCTCAAAGGGATTCTGGCTCTGGACGCGGACGCGGACGTGGCGCTCTATTCCACGGACGGACGGGCCCTGGCGGTGAATACGGCGCTGCTGTCCGTGAAATCCACCAGGACAACCATCGGCGTGGCGGTGCTGACGCTCCGCAAAAAGGCGCTGCTGGACCGCATGGCGGTGCTGTCTGAAACGCAGATCAAAAATGTCTCCCGCTACCGCAGCCGGTCGGTGCCAGCCGCAGGCGCCATTTTGAAGGACGAGGACGCGGAGGAAAAGCAGCTTTCCCTGGATATGTAGGATCGTGGAGGTGTAAACCATGAAAAAACAGATATGCTCTGCGCTCAAAGCGCTGTTCTGGATAACCGTTGGCTCGGCGGTGTTTGCCTTTGGATTTGATATGTTCCTGCAGCCCAATCAGGTGGGCGCGGGCGGCGTATCGGGCCTTGCCCTGGTGATCCATTCGTTTATTCCGGTTCTTTCCGTGGGCGTGATCTCCATGATTATCAATGTCCCGCTGTTTATCGCGGGATACCGCGTGGTGGGGAAAAAGTTTTTCTGGGGCTCCCTGGCGGGAATGGTGATCTCCTCCGTACTGTTTGATCTGTTTACCCTGATACCCGTCATAGAGACGGAGCCGCTGCTGGGCTCTATTTTCGGAGGCGTTCTCGTGGGCGCAGGCTGTGGTATCGTGTTTATGCAGGGGGCGTCCACCGGCGGCGTGGATATTGCGGCGCGGCTCATGAAGTACAAGCTGAGGAATCTCTCGATTGGGAAGCTCATCCTGATGGTGGATATGTGTATTGCCATCATCACCGGGATCGCCTTCCGGGACGTCAGCAAGGTCCTCTACTGTATCGTGGCCCAGTTTGCGTCCTCGGAGGCCCTGGATGCGGTGGTCTACAGGTTTGACTATTCCTATGTGGCAATCATCATCACGGACATAGAAGAGGAAATCCGGAATGCCATCGACCAGCGGCTGGAGCGCGGCTGTACTTATCTCAGGGGTGTCGGAGCCTATACCGGGCAGGAGAAAAACGTCGTTTACTGCGCCATTAACCGCCGGCAGATGGCGGAGCTGAAGGATCTGGTCATGGAGGTTGACCCCAAGGCGTTCCTGGTATTGCAGGAGGCGCACCAGGTCCTGGGCGAGGGATTCCAGCGGTATTCCAAAAAAGAGCTGTAAAAAAGGATGTGATCTCAATGAAACGACTGTGGCTGCCACTGCTGTGCCTGCTTCTGCTGTGCGGCTGCGGCTTTCTGCGGGAGAACAGCTATACCGTGGTGGAACCCCATGACGAGGACTACGGTATCTCGGTGGATTCCGATATTATGACGGTCAGCAGCTATCTCAGTCTGAAAAATGCCATCCTCAATCTGGTGGAGGACGGCAGCAGCCAGGGCGTGATCCGGGCGGAGTCCTATTCCGGGGACCTGGCGGACGATCTGAGCCATGCGGTCCAGGAGGTTTCCAAGGGGACGCCCCTGGGGGCCTACGCGGTGACCTCCATGACGTATGACTATTCCAAAATCGTCAGCTACTATGAGATACACATCAACACCACCTTCTGCCGCACGCAGGAGGAGATACAGAATATCACCTATGTGACAGATATGGACGCGCTGCGCGAAAAGCTGCGGGAGGCGGTGGCGGAATTTTCGCCCAAGCTGGTGCTCCAGGTGGGGGCCTACGATGCCCTGGACCTGGAGGCGGAGCTTCAGGAGCTGTATGAGGACCGGCCGGAGCTGGAGCTGGAGCACCCGGTCACATCTCTGGAGCTGTACCCGGAGACCGGGACCCAGCGAATTCTGGAGATCACCTTTACCTATGCCTACAGCGCCGAGACCCTTTTGGCGTATCAGGCGGAGCTGCTGGACAAGGTGGAGCTGCTGGCCTCCATCTACGGCTGTACCAGCATGGACATGGTCAATGCCGGCCGGCTGTTCACCCGGCTGGGGCGCAACGCCGTGCTGGAGCAGCTCACGGAGGGGAGCTCCTCCTTTTCCGGCAGCGCCTACGGTGTGCTGGTGGCGGAGAAGGGGAATTGCCATGGCTTTGCCCAGGCCTACCGGCTGCTGCTGGACCGGTGCGGAATCCCCTGCACCCTGGTATCGGGACAGTGGAACGGCGTGGACCACGAATGGTGTATGGCGAAGCTGGACGGAAACTGGTATTATATCGACCCGTCCCTGTCCGCGGGAGGCTATGACTTTTTCCTGATGGGGGACGAGGAGCTGGAATCCTACGGGTATTATATCTGGAACGCCTCGGACTATCCCAGTGTGGAGCTGCCGCCCTATTGGAAGCCGGATCTGGAGTAAAAAACGCCGCGCTGTCGGGATGTCCTGACAGCGCGGTGCTGTTATTCCTCGAAAATGGTGTTGGGACAGTACTGCCGGACCATGGCCTCCAGGCTTTTGAGGTCCCGGAAGGTCTCAGGCCGCTTGTCCGGGTCCCGCAGGAGGGCGGAGGGATGGTACATGGCCATGCGGTGGGTGCCGTCGATCTCATACCAGCGGCCGTGCTCCTTTGTGATGCGGAAGGCGGGGTCGATGAACTCCATGGCGGCGATGCGTCCGAGGCAGACAATGAGCTTGGGCCGGAGCAGCTTGATCTGGGCCGAGAGCCAGTCGGAGCAGGCGTCCCGCTCGGTGCTCAGCGGGTCCCGGTTGTGGGGCGGGCGGCACTTGACGATGTTGGCAATATAGCAGTTCCGGCGGCTCAGGCCGATGATATAGAGCATCTCGTCCAGGAGCTTCCCGGCCTTTCCCACGAATGGCTCTCCCTGCAGGTCCTCGGTTTCGCCGGGGCCTTCTCCGATGAACATCACCTCGGCGGTTGCGGGGCCCACGCCAAAGACCACAGTGTGCCTTGTCTCATACAGCGGACAGCGGGTGCAGGCCATGCAGTCGGCTCTCAGCGCGTCCCAATTTGTGTATTCCATCACGCATCCCTCACAGATATGTCTCCCTTGCGGTTGGCTGGATTTGCGGCCTTTTTATCAGATCCCGGCACAAAACGCGGGATTCCGGGCCGGTACTATTGAAAACCGGCGGAAAAGATGCTACAATCAATTCCGGCTGACGATGCTTTTTATTCCGTTTTGACGCCGCAGCTGATGCCAAGGATCGACTCGTCCTCTTTTACCCAGTCCTCCACGTCCACCACGGTGTACTCCGTGGGGGTGTTGCGGATGATGACCCGGGCGATGCCCGCGTTGATAATCATCCGGCGGCACATGGAGCATGAGGTGGTGTCGTGGAGCAGCGCGCCGCTCTCCGCGTCCCGGCCGCAGAGGTACAAGGTGCCGCCGATGCACTCGCTGCGGGCGGCGGATATGATGGCGTTGGCCTCGGCGTGGACGCTGCGGCACAGCTCATAGCGCTGTCCGCTGGGTATCTCCAGCTGTTGGCGGACGCAATACCCCAGCTCCGTGCAGTTGACCCGTCCCCTGGGCGCGCCGTTATAGCCGGTGGAAACGATCTCGTCGTTGCGGACGATGATTGCGCCATAGTTCCGGCGGCGGCAGGTGGAACGCTCCAGAACGGTCTGCGCGATGTCCAAATAGTAGTTGGTCTTGTCAATGCGGTCCATAAGGGTCCCCTCCGAAAATCGTACTCTGCTTTCATTATACAGGAAGCGGCGAGGGGATGCAAGAAAAACCGCCGGATTTTTCACAGATATTGCGATGGGGAAGGAGGACCGTTATGGAGGATCGGACGCTTCTGGCTGTCATAGTGATTTTGCTGTTTGTTTCATCAGTGCTGCGGGTGCGTCTTGCGGACAAAAAGGGCCGGCCCCTGTCTTTTGGATGGCGGGTGCAGACGTTTGTGTTTCCCGTCATGCTGCTCCTGGCGCTGGCACTGTTTATGGCCGGGACGGACGTGGTGTTTCAGCTTGTCATGCTGGGTTTGCTGGAGGAGCTTGTCTGCTGGGCCGTCCGGCGAAAGCAGCGGAAATAGCAAATCGTTCCATTCGGAATCGCGGCAGGAGGCGGACAGCGTGAACATTCTGATCTACACGGATGAATACTATCCCCAGTGCAAGCCCTGCGCCTTTCGGATGCAGTCCTTTGCGGAGACGCTGACCGGCCGGGGACACCATGTGACGGTGCTGACGGCCGGGGCAGCCGGTACGGATTGTCCTACACGGCGGGAACGGATCCTCTTCGTTCCCGCTGTTTCCATGCGAAAAAAGTCCACGCTCCGGCGGCTACTGCATCATATGAGCTTTGGGGTGATGTCCCTGCTGTATGTGGCCGGGCTTGGCCCGGTAGACCTGGTGATCTCCACGGGACCGCCGCCCGTTACGGGTCTGCTTGGATGGATGATCGGCAGGTGCAAGGGGGCGGAGCTGGTCTACGACGTGCGGGACCTGTGGCCGGAGGTGGCGCTGGAGATGGGCGTGTTTCCGCCGGACGGCCTCTATGACCGCTTCTTTCGGGCCGTGTCCGGCTTTCTCTACCGCCGGGCGGCGCTAATCACCACGGTGTCGCCGGGAAAATGCGCCAAGCTCCTGGCGCGGCCCTGCTGCCGGGACAAGGTTCTGCTGATTGAAAACGGCTTTCTGGAGGAGCCGTATGACGGGGACAGGGAGCTGGCGGCACGGTTCGGCCTGGACCGGACCTTTACCTGCGTCTATACAGGGAATATCGGTCTGGCCCAGGGACTGGAGCGGCTGCTGGAGCTGGCACGGCACACCCGGCGCCGGGACGTGCAGTTTCTGATTTTCGGCGACGGCGTGGAGCGCTCCCGGCTGGAGCGTCAGGCCCGGCAGGAGGGACTGGCCCAGGTGAAATTCTGCGGAAGCCTGTCCCACAGACAGATCTGCACGGTGCTGCGCTGGGCAAATATCAGCTTTATCCCCCTCAAAAGCGCCGATATGCGCGACAGCATCCCCACCAAGCTCTACGAGGCCCTGGGCCTGGGCTGTCCGGTGCTGCTGATGGCGGAGGGGGACGCCTGCAAGCTGGTGGAGGAAACGGGCCTTGGCTGCTGCGTTTCCCCAGGCGCGGCGGAGCAGCTTCCGGCGGTGTTTGACCGCATGGTGGAGGAGTATCCGCGCTTTGCACAGCGGCGGGAGGCGGCCATGGCGCTGATCCGGCAGCGCTACAGCAGGAGCCTGCTGGCGACGCGGCTGGCGGAGGAGCTGGAACGGCGGTTCGGCTGAACGCTATTTCTCCAATACGCCCTTCCAGATCATCACCGCGCACAGGACGGTAATCAGCGCCAGCAGGACCATGGTGACGGAAATGTCGCCGCCGGTCCGGGCAGCGGTCCAGATCTGGCAGACGGTAGTGACCAGGCAGATCGCGGAGCAGATCGTGACCACCAGCGCCAGCACCCAGACCACTTGTTTTTTCTTCATGAAAGCGCCTCCTTTGCCGCTCTGTCCCGCCGGATCAGCAGCCGGACCGCGTCTACCGCCGTGGCCACCGCCTCGGCGGTGTCGTAGCATTGGGGGTCCTCCAGACCCATCGCCCGCCGGGTCTGATTGGCAAACACGGCCAGAACAGCGCCCACCCGCAGGTGCCGCACAGCGCCCACGATGAACAGCGCCGCGGACTCCATTTCGCTGCACTTGGCGCCGCACTTTATCCAGGCGTCCCATTTGTTTTTCAGCTCATAGCCCACGGCCATGGAATCCGGGTCGTGCTGGCCGTAGAAGGCGTCCTTGCACTGCGTCACGCCCAGATGGTAGCGGCAGCCCCTGGCTTTGGCCGCGTCTCGCAGAGCCTCGGTGACGGTAAAATCCGCCACCGCCGGAAACTCCAAGGGGGCGTATTCCCGACTGGTACCTTCCATGCGGATGGCTCCGGTGGCGATGACGATGTCGCCGCCCAGCACATCCGGGTCCATGCCGCCGCTGGAGCCGACCCGGAGGAAGGTGTCCGCACCGCAGTGGCTCAGCTCCTCCATGGCGATGGACGCGGACGGGCCGCCAATGCCGGTGGAGCAGACGCTGACCATCTCGCCGTCCAGGGTCCCGGTGTAGATTTTGAATTCCCGGTTGTAGGATACCGGATGATAGCTGTCAAAGCCCATGGCAATTTTTTCGCAGCGGTCCGGGTCTCCGGGCAGGAGCACATACCGGCCCACGTCGCCGGGCCTGATCTTCAGATGAAATTCCTCCTCAGGGGAGTAGATGAGTGCCATAGTATAACCTCCTGATCTATGACGGTTCCTGATTTATTGACGTTGTTCATAGGCCGCCCGGATCTTTTCGTAGATCTCCGGCAGGGCCTCCTGCATATTGAGACTTTTCATATCGGGTCCGGTCCAGATGTGAAAGGTCCGGGCGGTGCCGCAGAGCCGGCCCTCGAACCAGGTCTCGTATTGCAGCTCCAGCTTCTTGGGCGCGTAGGCGGTCATGCGGGTCCGGATGGTGACAGTGCCGGGATAGGTGGCCGGGGCCATATACCTGAGGTCCAGCTCCACCAGCGGCGGATTGATGCCCCTGGCATTCATATCCGTATAGGAGAAGCCCATTTTTGCAAAAAAGTCCATGCGGGCCATCTCATACCAGACGGGGTATACCGCGTGGTGGACGATGCCCATGCGGTCACAGTCAGGGTAGCGGACGTCGATTTTCGTTTCCGTAATCATATTCGTGCCTCCGTATTGTTTCTTATATCATACCATAAAATCCGAAAAAAGCATAGGAAAACCGGCCCCTGTTTTCCCAGAGACCGGTTCTTGAAAATCAACCGCGTTTTTTCAGGTATCTGCTGATGTAGAGCATCAGGAACACCGGAATCACGGCGGTGACGGCGCCCATGATGAAGGTGGAGGTCACGTTCTCCACAGTCGCGTGAAGAATGTTGCCCGAGACGAAATTGAAGAAGATGGAGCTGAAGCCCAGAGCCAGCATGGCAACGCCGTAGTTGGTGCCGGAATTCTTAGGCCCGAACAGATCGGTACACAGTGCGGCGTTCAGAGCCGAGGGACCGCCGTAAGCAAAGGCAATCAGGGCGATGGTGGCAAAGTAGCCGTAGCTGCCAATGAAGGTCATCAGAATCGCGCCCACCAGGGTGATGCCGCAGAGGACGTACATGGTATTGGAGCGGCCGATCTTGTCAGACAGCGTAGCCATAATCAGCCGCCCGGCGGCATTGGTGATGCCGGTGAAGGAGACGCAGAAGATGGCGGCGGCCTCCGTCAGGCCCCGCTGGATACCCAGGTCTTTGATTAGCGGTACGCAGAGGTTCCAGGTGCCGTTGATGAAGAAAATGGAGAAGAACAGAGCCCAGAAAGCGGGGATCTTGATGGACTGACCCAGGGTATAATTCTGGTTGGTGGAGGCTGCCGCCTTGGGCAGATTCAAACTCTTGATGTACTCCTCGCCGGGCAGGGAGATGAAGATACAGGCCACCAGGCCCAGCACGGCGAACACGATGGCCAGGGTCAGGAATACGGGGGTGAAGTTGACAATACCGCTGGCGTCCTTGTTGAGATTCATAAGCCAGTTGGACACCGGCGTGAATACCACGGTGGACAGGCCGAAGGCGGAGCAGGCCAGACCGGAGGCCAGGCCGCGCTTGTGGGGCAGCCACTTCTGGATGCAGGAGATGCAGGCGCCGTAGGCGAAGCCGGAGCCGAGACCGGCCATGATCGCGTAGGTCAGGTCAAACAGTCCTGCGGTGGTGACAAAGGCGGACAGGGCGATGCCCACGGAGAACAGGATCACGCCCAGAAAGCAGGTGAGCTTGGGTCCCTTTTTGTCGTTGATGAAGCCGCCGATGAGGTTGCCGAACACGAAGGCAAAGATCATGTAGGAGGAAACCATGGTGGCGGCGCTGCTGGACCAGCCGTAGGCGGCGACAATATTGCCCTTGAAGGCGCTCCAAAGATAGAGGATGCCGACGCATAGCTGGACCACAAGACAGGCAATGATGGAGACCCACGGGTTTTGACGATTTTTCAATGAAAATCCCTCTTTCACTTCTAAATTTTTTACCAGTCAATATTATATCACCGGTTATGGAATCTGTCTAGTGACAACCAAATCAATCTAAAACAAAAATACTCTGGTTGTCACCAGAGTATTTTTAGCATATTGCCGGTTCAGCCCTGCAAAAGCATCAGGGCCTCCGGCGGGAGCTGGAGCAGCAGCGGTCCCTGGGGCAGGCCCAGGTCCTTGGACAGCGTCCAGCGGAGCGTGGTTCCGTCGGAGCCGGACCGCCTGAGCAGCAAGACATATTCAAAGGTGTCCTCAATGACCTCGTCAATCTCCATTTCAAAGGTGTTGGGGCCTGGCGCGTCCGCACGCTGGAGCAGATGACCGCGGATGCCGACGATCTGGCCCTCCCGCACGCCGGGAACCTCCAGCTCCATGCCCCAGTCGCTGGCGTAGAAGCGGGTGGTGTTTCCGTCGGACCGGAGAGAGGAGACTGCGGAGAAGTTCTTGCAGCCCGTCAGCAGCGCCGCCCGGTAGGTCTTGGGGTCCCGGAACAGGGCGTGCTTCTCGTCCAGGGCGTCGATATGACCGCTGTCGTAGACGGCGATGCGGTCCGCCATACGGAACACCTCGTCCCGGCTGTGGCTCACCAGCAGCGTGGTGCCGCCGAAATCCCGGAGCAGCGCCAGAACCTCCCGCTCCATCTGGTCCCGGAGATGGGAGTCCAGGGCGGAGAAGGGCTCGTCCAGCATGAGGAGCCGGGGCTTGCCCACCAGAATACGGGCCAGCGCCGCCCGCTGCTGCTGTCCGCCGGAGAGCTGGGAGGGCAGGCGATTGCCCAGACTGGACAGCTCAAACCGCTCCAGGGCCTCCTGGGCCACCTGCTTCTTCTCGGCATGGGAGCCGGATCGCACCCCGGTCATAATGTTTTGCAGCACGGTCATGGTGGGGAACAGGGCGTAGTTCTGGAACAGCAGCCCCACCTGCCGCTTCTGGGGCGTCAGGTCGATTTTTTTCTCGCTGTCGAAGAATACGGTGTCATCCACCACAATGCGGCCTCGGTCGGGCTTTTCCACGCCCGCGATGGCCCGGAGGGTCATGCTCTTGCCGGAGCCGGAGCCGCCCAGCAGCGCCAGCACCTCGTTTTCCGCCGTAAAGGAGACGTTCAGGTGAAAGCTGCCCAGATCTTTTTCAATATGGACCTCGATCATATTACCACCTCCGGCTGTGCTTGCCGCTGAGCAGATTCATAATACAGACGATGACAAAGGCGATGAGCATCACGATGACCACCCAAACGCCCGCAGTCAGATAGTCGCCGTTCTGGGAGATGGCCGTGGCAATCTTCTGGGATATGGTGCCGGTTTTTCCGGCGATGTTGCCCGCCAGCATGGAGGTGGCGCCATATTCGCCCAGGGCGCGTGCAAAGGTCAGAATGGTCCCGGAGGCGATGCCGGGTCCCGCCGTGGGGACCACCACGCGCCAGAAGATTTCCAGCTCCGACATCCCAAGGGTCCGTCCCGCGTAGATGAGGTTCACGTCAAGCTGCTCAAAGGCGGCTCTGGCGTTGCGGTACATCAGGGGAAAGGCGATGACCGAGGCGGCAAAGATGCAGCCCAGCCAGCTCTGCACGACCTTGATGCCCGTAGTGGCGTATAAAAAGGAGCCGAAGGGCCGCCGCAGAGAGAACAGCAGCAGCAGGAAAAAGCCCGCCACTGTGGGAGGCAGAACCATGGGCAGGGTCAGAATCCCGTCCACCACGGCTCTGGCCTTGGAGCCGAGCTTCAGAACCTTCCTCGCGGCGAACAGCCCCAGAAAGAAACAGAAAAATGTGGCGACCACGCCGGTTTTCAGAGAGATCAGCAGGGGAGACCAGTCCAGATTTCGCAGGACCTCCTGTATGTTTTCCACGTCTATCACCTCGTTCAAAGTACGTCCAGCCATGGGACACAGTGCTTAGGGGATGGCCAAAGACCATCCCCTGAGTCCTTTTGTTCAGTTTAACATGGTTTTGCCCGTTCGTCAACCGACATTACTGAGGAACATATACTTCTCGAAGATTTCCATGACAGCGTCGGTCTGGAGGAAGGCATAGAAGTCGTCAGCGGCGGCGTTGATCGCGTCGTCCGCCTCGGCGTTCTCCACCCGGCACATGGGATAGATGATCTCGCCGGTCAGGTCTGTGGAGACCATTTCCAGAATCTCAATGTCGTCAATACGGGAGTAGGCGTCGGAGTAGTAGACGGTACCGACCTCGTTGGAGCCCTCCGCAACGGCCTCCAGAGTCTTGGAGACATTGGAGGTCTCGTTGATCTCCACGCCGCCCAGGGCGTCGGAGACCTCCTGAGAGGTGATCTCAGAGGCTTCCAGATCCGCGTCCAGAATACCAAGGGCCTGGAGCGCTACGCGGGTGTACTTGCCGGCGGGGACAGAGCCGTCGGCCAGGGCCAGGGAGGCCGCATCGGACAGATTCTCCAGGCTGGTGACGGCGGTGCCGGAGCCCTTATAGGTAATCAGGGCGAGCTGGTTCTTCAGCAGGTCCACGCGGGTGCCTTCGACCACAAGGCCGTCCTCCTCCAGGGAGTTCATCTGCTTGGTGGCCGCAGAGAAGAAGATGTCGCAGGCGAAGCCCTCCTCGATCTGGGTCAGCAGCGTGCCGGAGGAATCGGCGTTCAGCGCGATGGACACATTGGGCTGCGTCTCGTTGTACAGGGCCACGATCTCCTCAAAGGCGTTGGACAGGGAGGCGGCGATGAACACCTGGAGCTCTGCGGTAGCCAGGGGTTCCGCGGCCTGGGCGGCGTCCTCCGCTTCTGCGGGTTCTTCGGATTCCACTTCCTCGGCAGGCGCTTCGGTGGTCTCCTCCTCAGGCTCCTGAACAGACGCTACGCTTGCGGCGGATGCTTCGGTGGAGGCGGAAGCCTCGGTCTCCGCGCTGGAGGTTTCGGAGCCGCAGGCCGCCAGGCAGAATACCATGGCGCAGGCCAGCAGCAGTGCAAGGATTTTTTTCATGGGGAAACTTCCTTTCTGTTTTTATGCGTTTTGTTGCGCTTTGTTCATTATAAAACGTATTTGCTCAAAACGCAACAGAATAAACACAATAAAACAGAATTTGGTCACAACCAGTAGATTGTCGGCAATTCAGTGAAAAAACAATGTACAACCTGTTTTGAATGTGGTAAGATAACAGAAAGAATATGTCCGAGGGGCAACCCTGGACGTATTGCAACGACAGAAAACGGAGGGACCGGTATGGAACAGAATCTGCTGACCGCGCAGGAGGCGGCGGAGCTTCTGAAGGTCAAGAAGGCCACGGTCTATGAAATGGTCAAGCGGGGGCAGATCCCCGCAGTGAAGATCGGTAAACAGGTCCGCATCAACCGGGAGGAGCTGGAGCGGCTGCTGCGGCCGGAGGGACAGCCCGCCGCCCAGGCGGAGCCGTCCGGTATCGTCCTCTGCGGCCAGGATAGCTGTCTCAACGTCATCGCCAACCACATCTCCATGCTTCCCGGCGCGGAGCCGGTGCTGCGGAGCTACGCGGGCAGCTACAACAGCCTCCACCAGCTCTATCAGGGCAAGGCGGACATCGCCACCAGCCATCTCTGGGACGAGGAAACGGGGACCTATAACTTCCCGTTCATCACCCGGCTGCTGCCGGGAATGTCCGTGGTGGTGGTGCGTCTGCTGGGCCGAAAAATGGGGATATACACCGCCGCCGGGAATCCCAAGGGCATCACGGGCATCGAAAGCCTCGCATCCGGAAAAATCTCCATGGTCAACCGGGAAAAGGGCAGCGGAACCCGTATCCTGCTGGACCAGAAGCTCAAGGTTCTCGGCATCGACCCCAGGGGCGTCCCCGGCTATTTCCGGGAATACGGCAACCACATCTCGATCGCCGGGGCCGTGGCCAGAGGCGAGGCGGACTTCGGCATGGGCGCGGAGATGGCGGCCCGCCAGGTGGACGGAGTGGATTTCCTGCCGCTCCAGACCGAGTGGTACGATCTGGTATTCCCTAGGGAGCGCCAGGAGGAGCCGACCTTCCGGCTGCTGATGGAATATCTGACCGGAACGGGCTTTCGGGAGGAGATCGCCGGACTGTATGACCTGAGCCAGACGGGACGGGTGTTTCTGCTGTGAACACGATCTGCGTGATTCTGACGGGAGGCCGGTCCAGCCGCATGGGCCGGGACAAGGCGGACCTTCCCCTGGGGGACGGCACCTTTCTGACCCGGCTGGTGGAGGAGTACAGTCCGGGCTTTCCGGTGTATGTGTCCGTGGCGGAGCCGGGGTCTCGGCCGGAGTACCGGGAGCTTTCCGACCTGCATCCGGGCATGGGGCCGCTGGCGGGACTGGAGGCGGCGCTGAAAAAGACCGGGGCCGACGCGGTGTTTCTCACGGCCACGGACCTGCCCTTTGGGACGCTGGACCTGGCCCGGCGGCTCCTTGCGGAGCTGGGCGATGCGGATGCCTGCGTAATCCGTCGCAGGGACGGCGGGCTGGAGCCGGCCTTCGGGATCTACCGAAGGACCTGCCTTGCGGCCCTGGAGCGGTGCCTGCGGGAAGGGCGGCGGGCGGTGCGGAGCCTGCTGGAGCAGGTGTCGGTCCGCTATGTGCCGGAGGAAACCCTGGGACTGCCCCTGGACCATCTGCTTCAAAACGTCAATACCCCGGAGGAGTACCGGCGAGCCATGGATAATGTTGTAAGGTGACAACTGAAAAGTTGTAAAAAACCATACATTTCTTGTTTCAAGTTTTTCCGATGATTCGTTATAATGAAACAAAAGCCTGAGCAAAGGAGGCCGAATTATGGCGGATAAATTTACACCGGACCACCAGAGCCTTGTGTCCTTCAGCCTGATGGGGCCGGAGAGCGGCGGAGTATGTCAGGTGGATTCCAAGGACGGGAAGATCACGCGCATTCGTCCCTACTTTTACGACAAAGCGTATACCGATAAAAACTGCAATCCCTGGAAGATTGAGGCCAGGGGCAAGACCTTCCAGGCGCCGGACCGGGTGACGATCACGC
This sequence comes from uncultured Oscillospiraceae bacterium, assembly GCA_964493585.1. Lineage (GTDB taxonomy): Bacteria > Bacillota > Clostridia > Oscillospirales > Oscillospiraceae > HGM13006. The sequence goes on along the minus strand of CAZBOR010000002.1, from coordinate 19,822 downwards.
CCTTTGGCCTGGGCTATAAATCCCGTGTCTACTCCCCCAACCGGGTCATGTACCCCCTCAAGCGGGTGGACTGGGACCCCAACGGAGAGCGGAACCCGCAAAACCGGGGCAAGTCGAAATATGTCCGCATCTCCTGGGACGAGGCGGCCCAGATTGTGGCCGATGAGCTGAAGCGGCAGAAGGAGAAATACGGCCCGGAGGCGGTGCTCTGTCAGGCGGATATGCACGGCGAGGGCAAAAATGTGGCGCCCAGCCATGGCTGCCCCAACCGGCTGCTGTCGCTGATGGGCGGCTATACCCTCCAGATGCGGAACATGGATTCCTGGGAGGGCTGGTTCTGGGGCGCGAAATACGTCTGGGGCTGCGAGCCTGTGGGCGAGATGGCCCCGCAGACCAACCTGTATCCCGATATTGCCAAGAATTCGGACCTGCTGCTGTTCTGGGGCTGCGACCCGGAGACCACCCCCTTAGGCGTTGTGAGCCATATGCCGTCCCGGCTGTGCTATTATCTCAGCGAGATCGGGCTGAAAAGCATCTATGTGTGTCCGGACCTCAACTACGGCGCGGCGGTCCACGGGGACAAGTGGATCCCCATTCTGCCGAACACCGACGTGGCGCTTCAGCTCGCCATCGCGTACATCTGGATCACCGAGGACACCTATGACAAGGAATACATCGCCACCCACGCCTATGGCTTCGACAAGTTTGAGGACTATGTGCTGGGAAGGGAGGACGGAATCCCCAAGACCCCGGAGTGGGCCAGCGAGAAGTGCGGCGTCAAGGAGTGGACCATCAAGGCTCTGGCCAGGGACTGGGCGAAAAAGACCACCTCCATTATCCATGGCAACGGCGGCTGCTATATCCGGGGGCCCTATTCCTCGGAGCCGGCCAGGCTGGAGGTCATGCTGCTGGGAATGCGCGGCGTGGGCAAGCCCGGCGTCCACCAGGCCAAGATGATCGAATGGAGCCTGTGGAACCGGGACTATCCGGTGCCGTATCAGGGCAAGTTCGTGCCGAAGATCACCGCCATCGCGGACCCGCTGCGGCCCGTGGACGGCGATGTGGACCCCAAGATCAATATGGACCGTTTTGTGCTCACCGAGGCCCAGAAGGAGCGGGCTCCGGAGCTGATCGACCTGTTTCGGCAGCTCCCGGCTCCCAAGCAGTTTATTCCCCGGTGCTGCATCCACAAGGCCATTCTGGACGGGCACGCGGAGTGGCGGGGTCTGCAGTGCTTCTCCTCCTCCCAGCAGCCCGACGCCAACAACTACCGCTATCCCACCCAGCAGTACCAGTTCCAGGAGATGAAGTATCCGCGGGACGGCATGAGCCGGGTCCACATGATCTGGACCGACGCGCCCTGCCAGACCACCTGCTGGAACGACGGCAACCTGACCATGAAGGCCTTTCAGGACCCGTCCATCGAGTGCATCGTGGCCCAGCATCCCTGGCTGGAGAACGACTGCTACTTCGCGGACATCATCTTCCCGGTGGTGACGAAGCATGAGATGAACGACCTGGGAAACGATCTGTCCTCCGGCAGCTTCACCTCCATCTATCTGGAGGAGCCGTGCTGCCCGCCGGTGGGAGAGTCCCTCAGCGATTTTGACGTGTGCGCCAAGGTGGCGGAAAAGCTGGGGCCGGAGTATTACGCGGCCTACACCGGAAACCTGAGCGAGAAGGAGCGGGTGCGCTTCTTCTACAAGGCCACCGGCTGTGAGGAATATATGACCTGGGAGGAATTCCGCCAGCGGAAGATCTTTGTGGTCCCCTGCAAGGAGCAGGAGGTCCACGAGGCCCTGCCTGCGGGCCTCTACAACTTCTACAAGGACCCGGAAAACAATCCCCTGACAACGCCCACGGGCAAGCTGGAGTTCTACTCCACGGAGATCGCCAAATACACCCCCGATGACCCGGAGCGGCTGCCCGTCCCCCATTGGGTGGAAAAGAGCGAGAGCCACGACGAGCGGCTGTCGTCTCAGCGGGCGGAGAAGTATCCGCTCCTGTGTATGTCCAACCACGGCCGCTGGCGGATGCACGCCCAGTGTGATGACATCGTATGGAACCGCGAGGTGGAGACCATGAAGATTCGCGGCAAGGACGGCTACCAGTACGAGCCGGTGTGGCTCCACACCAGCGAGGCGGAAAAGCGCGGGATCCATCACGGCGACATTGTAAAGGTATTCAACGAGCGGGGCGTGGTGCTCTGCGGGGCCTATGTGACGGAGCGGCTGATCCCCCGGACCTGCTATGTGGACCACGGCGCCCGGCTGGACCCCATCATTCCCGGCTGGCTGGACCGCGGCGGCGACATCAACACCATCACGCCCACCTCCACCACCTCCAAGAACGCCACGGGTATGGCGGTTTCCGGCTTTCTGGTGGATGTGCAGAAGGTCACGGACCAGGAGATGGAGCAGTGGAGGCGGGACTATCCCGAGGCCTTTGCGCGGAAGATCGACCCGGACGCGGGCGTATGTCTCGCGGGCTGGCTGCTGGATGAAAAGGAGGCGTGACCATGGCGAAAGCATTTGTGATCGATGTGGCGAAGTGTTCCGGCTGCTACAACTGCCAGCTCGCCTGCAAGGACGAGCACGCGGGCAACGACTGGACCCCCTATGCCAAGCCCCAGCCCATGACGGGCCACTTCTGGTGCCGCGTCACGGACCATGTGCAGGGGACCATCCCCAAGGTCCGTATCCACTATATCTCCCGGATGTGCGGCCACTGCCGCAACGCGGCCTGTATGAGCGTCTGTGAAGATGGCGCCATCGTCCGGCGGGAGGATGGCCTGGTACTCATCGACCCGGAAAAATGCACCGGCTGCAAGCGGTGCATGGAGGCGTGTCCCTACGACGCCATCTTCTTCAATGAGAAGGAGGGCATCGCCCAGAAGTGTACCGGCTGCGCCCACCTGCTGGACCACGGGGCCAGTCAGCCCCGGTGCGTGGAGGCCTGTCCCACCGACGCGCTGCGGTTTGGTGAGGAGGAGGACCTTCAGGACTTCATCGAGGGCGCCACCGTGCTCAAGCCGGAGACCGGCGCCTTTCCACGGGTCTACTATCGGAACATCCCCGGACAGTTCATCGCCGGGACCGTCTATGACCCGGTGGAAAAGGAGGTCGTCATCGGGGCGCGATGTCTTTTGAACTCCGGCGGCAAGCGCTGGGAGACCAGGACGGACGAATACGGCGACTTCTGGTTCAACGACCTGCCCGTGGGCCTCTTTGACCTGAGTATTCAGGAGAAGGGCTACGAGGTCAAGGTGTTCGAGGGCCTCAGGACCCGGCAGTGCGTCAACCTGGGGGACATCCCCTTGGAGAAACAGAAATAACGCGTGATGGGCCTGCTGCGGCATCGCGGCAGGCCCATAGTGTTGCGGAAAAGCAGGATTTACAATCTTTTTTCCGTGTGGTATACTTGTTTCAGCAAGCTGTCCTAGGGCCTTATGCCGGCGCGTCGGCGGGGCGCGGGACAGACGGAAGGGGAGAAGCAGACCCATGAAACAGGCATTGGCTGTCGTGAGCTTTGGTACCAGCGTGCCGGAGGCCAGAGGGGCCGTTGCGGCGGTGGAGGATACCCTCCGGGCGTGTATGCCGGACCGGGACTTTTTCCGGGCCTTTACCAGCCCCACCATCCGCCGCATCTGGAGGGACAGGGGAGAGGTCATCCCCGGCCTGCCGGAGCTGCTGGCGGATCTGGAAACACAGGGCTATGAGGACGTTCTGGTGCAGCCCACCCATCTGCTCTACGGGATCGAGTATGACCGGCTCCGGGCGGCAGCGCTCCCGGCTGCGGACCGGTTTGCGCGCCTGACCCTGGGAAAGCCCCTGCTGAGCGGCACGGGGCCGCTGCGGGCGCTGGCGGGGATTTTGGCGGAGCAGTACGGCGGGGAGCCGGGAGCGGTGGTATTCCTGGGCCATGGCACGGCCCACTACGCGGACCTCACCTATCCGGCCATGGAGACGGCGCTGCGGCTCTCCGGAATGAGCAACGCCCTGGTGGGTACTGTCGAGGGCTGGCCCGGCTTTGACGAGGTGCTGTGGCAGCTTCAGACGGAGCGGTACCACCGGGTGCTGCTGGTCCCCATGATGCTGGTGGCCGGAGATCATGCCCGGAACGATATGGCCGGGGCGGGCGCGGATAGCTGGCGGTCCCGGCTGGAGGCGCGCGGCTTCTCCGTCCGCTGCGTCATGACGGGGCTGGGCCTGCTTCAAGGGGTGCAGGACCTGTACCGGGCCGGTATGGAGGCGCTGGTGTGATGGCGTTTTCCCACTATATTCAGTCCGGCGGCAAGCGGCTGCGCTGTGGCTTTACCACCGGGACCTGCGCGGCCCTGGCGGCGGCGGGCGCGGCCCGGCTGCTGCTGACCGGAAAGGCCCCGGAACAGGTGTCTCTGATTACGCCCAAGGGCCTTCGGGTGGAGGTCCCGCTGGAGGACTGCTCCGCCACCGAGACAAGAGCTGTCTGCGCGGTCCGCAAGGACGCGGGGGACGACATCGACGCCACCGACGGCCTCCTCATCTATGCCGCGGTGGAAAAGGCCCCGTCGGGGATCGCCATTGACGGGGGACAGGGCGTGGGCCGCGTCACAAAACCCGGCCTGGACCAGAGCGTGGGCAGCGCCGCCATCAACCGTGTTCCCCGGCGGATGATCCGGGAGGCTCTGGAGGACGTGGCCGGAAAGCTCTGCTATGAGGGCGGCTTTCAGGTGACGGTTTTCGTGCCTCAGGGGGAGGAGGCGGCGAAGAAAACCTTTAACGAGGACCTGGGGATCATGGGCGGCATCTCGATCCTGGGGACCTCCGGCATCGTGGAGCCCATGAGTATGCAGGCCCTCATCGACACCCTGGCGCTGGAGCTGCGGCAGCACGCGGCCCTGGGGAGCCGCCGCCTGATCCTGACGCCGGGCAACTACGGTCTGGACTTTCTGCGGCGTCAGGGACTGGACGCCCTGGGTATTCCGGTGGTGAAATGCTCCAACTTTCTGGGGGACGCCCTGGACCAGGCGGCGTCCTGCGGCTATGAGGAGGTTCTGCTGGTGGGCCACATCGGGAAGCTGGTGAAGCTGGCGGGCGGCGTTATGAACACCCACTCCCGCTACGCCGACTGCCGCACAGAGCTGCTGTGCGCCCATGCCGCCGTCCGGGGAGCCGACCGGGACCTGTGCCGGAGACTGATGGACGCGGCCACCACGGAGGCGTGTCTGGACCTGCTGACGGAGGCGGGCCTGAGGGAGCCGGTGATGGATTCGCTTCTGCTGGCCATGGACCGCCATGTCCGCCGCCGCGCCGCAGGCGTATTCCGGGTGGGCGTCATGGTGTTTTCCAATACCTATGGTCTGCTGGGCCGGACAGAGGGCGCAAAGGAGCTGATAGAGGCATGGAAGCCATAAGGGGGACCTTTTACGCGGTGGGCGTGGGGCCCGGGGACCCGGAGCTGATGACCGTGAAGGCGGTCCGGGTCCTGGAGCGCTGCCCGGTGATCGCCGCGCCGATGACAAAGAGCGGCCGGACGCTGGCGCTGGACATCGCCGGAAAGGGCGCGGACCTGCGCGGCAAGGAGATTCTGCCGCTGGCCTTTGCCATGGAGCGGGACGAGGCCGCAAGACGTCAGGCCCACAGGGCGGCGGCGGAGGCTGTGGCGGCGGCCCTGGACCGCGGCCTGGATGTGGCCATGGTAAATCTGGGAGATGTGTCCATCTATGCCACGGCCGGCTATGTGATTGCGCTGCTACGCGCTATGGGCTATGAAACGGTGATGGTACCCGGCGTGGCCAGCTTTTCCGCTGTGGCCGCACGGCTGGGCTGCTCTCTGACGGAGATGGACGCGCCGCTGCATATTATTCCGGCGGGGAGCGGCACAGTGGAGGACTGCCTGGACCTGCCCGGCACCAAGGTGCTGATGAAGCCGGGACGGCAGCTCCCGGCCGTCAAAAGGGCGCTGGAGGCCCGGAAGCTGTCCTATGCCGCCGTCCGGGACTGCGGCCTGCCCACGGAACAGGTCTGCCGGGAGGACGTGCCGGAGGACGGCGGCTATTTTCTCACCCTGGTGGTAAAGGAGCGAAAGGTATGATCCATTTTGTGGGAGCTGGCCCCGGCGCGCCGGATCTGATCTCCCGGCGGGGCGCGGCGCTGCTTCGGCAGGCGGATGTGGTGATCTACGCCGGGAGTCTGGTAAATCCGGCACTGCTGGGCCTGTGCCGGGAGGACACGGCCATCTACAACAGCGCGGAAATGACGCTGGAGCAGGTGCTCGCGGTGATGGTCCGGGAGCGGGACCGACAGGTGGTGCGGCTCCACACCGGGGACCCCAGTCTCTACGGGGCCATCCGGGAGCAGATGGACGCTCTGCGGGAAAGAAATATTCCCTTTGACCTGACGCCGGGGGTATCCAGCTTTTGCAGCGCGGCGGCGGCGGTGGAGGCGGAATACACCCTGCCCGGTGTCAGTCAGACGGTCATCATCACCCGGATGGAGGGCCGGACCCCGGTGCCGGAGGGGGAGAAGCTGGCGGACCTGGCCCGCCATGGGGCCACCATGGTGATTTTCCTGTCCGCCGGACTGCTGACCCAGGTTCAGACGGCGCTGCTGGAGGGAGCCTATACCGCGAATACCCCGGCGGCCCTGGTCTACAAGGCCTCCTGGCCGGAGGAACGGGTGGTCCGCTGCACCGTGGGGACCCTGGCGGAGGCGGGCAGGACCCACGGAATTTCCAGGACCGCGCTGATTCTGGTGGGGGACTTTCTGGGGGAGAGCTACCAGCGGAGCCGGCTCTACGACCCCGCCTTCACCACGGAATTTCGGGAGGGTGGCACATGACGGTTCGGCTGATCTCCTTCACGGACCGGGGGCAGGAATTGGGTGCGCGTCTGGCGGAGGCGCTGGGCGGCGTTCTGAGCCGCTGCGGACAGCCCATGGCTTTGCAGACCTGGACGGCGCGGGCCTTTGCGGAGGCGGAGGCGCTGGTGTTCATCGGGGCGGCGGGCATCGCCGTGCGGGCCGTTGCGCCCTATGTCCGGAGCAAGGCTTCGGACCCGGCGGTGGTGGTGGTGGATGAGACAGGGCGCTTTGCCATTCCCATTCTCAGCGGGCATCTGGGCGGGGCCAATGCTCTGGCCCGGGAAATTGCCGGGATTTTGGGCGGCACGCCGGTCATCACCACTGCCACGGACTGCAGCGGGGTGTTCGCGGTGGACCTCTGGGCCAAGCGCCAGGGCTGCGCCGTGGCGGAGCCGGAGCGCATCAAGGCCGTTTCCGCACGGCTGCTGTCCGGCGGCAGCGTTACGGTGAAAAGCGATTTTCCGATTTCCGGTTCGGCGCCCCAGGGAATCGTGCCGGCGGCATCGGCGGCATCGGACGTCCATGTGACGCTGACGCCGGGGGACGGTCCGGCGCTGCACCTGATCCCCAGGATCGCGGTGCTGGGCGTGGGCTGCAAGCGCGGCGTTTCGCGGTGCGCGCTGGAGCAGGCCCTTTTCAGACTGCTGGACCTGGCGGGAATCAGCCCTCTGGCCCTGTCCGCCGTGAGCAGCATAGACCGAAAGGCCCAAGAGCCGGGGCTTCTGGCCTTCTGCGAGACCCACGGCCTGCCGCTGAGGACCTTCCTCCCGGAGGAACTGCAGCGCGTGGAGGGCGTGTTTTCCGGGTCGGACTTTGTAAAGCGGGTCACCGGGGTGGACAACGTGTGCGAGCGCAGCGCCGTCCTTTGCAGCGGCGGGCGGCTCCTTGTCAGAAAGCAGGCGGCGGAGGGGATCACCATGGCGCTGGCGCTGAGACCCTTTGCGCCGGATTGGAGGTGGCAGGATGTATGAGCTGTTTGTAGTGGGCATCGGTCCCGGCGGCGGGCAGCAGTGGACGGCGGAGGCCGGGATGGCCATGGACCGCGCCCAGGTCCTATGCGGCTACACGGCCTACGCGGACCTGGTGCGGGACAGCTACCCGGACAAGGAGTATTATACCACGCCCATGACCCGGGAGCTGGAGCGGTGCCGTTGGGCGCTGGACACGGCGGCCCAGGGGAGATCGGTGGCGATGATTTGCAGCGGTGACGCCGGGGTGTACGGCATGGCCGGGCCGCTGCTGGAGCTGGGACAGGCGTATCCCCAGGTGGAGATCACCGTGGTGCCGGGAATTACGGCGGCCCTGTCCGGCGCGGCGGTGCTTGGCGCGCCGCTGATGCACGACTTCTGCGTGATCTCCCTGTCGGACCTGCTGACGCCCTGGGAGACCATCGCCCGGCGGCTTCGGGCGGCGGCCCTGGGGGATTTTGTGATCTGCCTGTACAATCCCGCCTCCAGGCGTCGGCCGGAGCACCTGAAACGGGCCTGCGAGCTTCTGCTGGAGCGCAAGGCCCCGGAAACGGTCTGCGGCTGGGTACGGATGATCGGACGCCGGGGGCAGAGCAGCCGGGTCCTGACCCTGGAGGAGCTGCGGCTGGAGCATCTGGATATGTTTACCACGGTGTTTATCGGCTCCAGCGCCACAAGAAATCTGCGGGGCAAAATGGTCACGCCGCGGGGCTATGGAGGAACTGCATGAAGCTGCTGATTTTTGGCGGAACCACTGAGGGCCGCGTTCTGGCGGCGGCGCTGGCGGAGCGGCTGAATGTGACGGTCAGCGTGGCCACGGCGCTGGGCGCCGAGGAGCTGGATGGAATTTCCGGCATTGCCGTCCGGCAGGGGCGGCTGGACCGGGAGGAGATGGCGGCGCTGCTCCGGGAGTTCGACCTGTGCGTGGACGCGACGCATCCCTACGCGGTGGAGGCCACGGAGAATATTCGCGCCGCCTGTGCCGAGACTGGGGTACCCTACCGGCGGCTTCTGCGACCGGAAAGCGCTGCGGAGGGCGTTGTGACGGTCCCCAGCGCCCAGGCCGCGGCAGACTATCTCCGTCAGCGGCCCGGAAATGTACTGCTGACCACCGGGGCCAAGGAGCTTTCGGCCTTTGGGACGCTGGCGCGGGAGCGGCTCTACGCCCGTGTGCTGCCCACCCATCCGGGGATCGCCGCCTGCGAAGCCCTGGGCCTGAGCCACCGGAATATTCTGGCGATGCAGGGACCCTTTACGAAAAAGCTCAACGAGGCCCTGATGGAGCAATATCATATTGCCTATCTGGTCACGAAGGACGGAGGCCGCGCCGGCGGCTTTGCGGAGAAGCGGGCGGCGGCGGAGGCGCTGGGGGTCACGGTGGTGCTTATTGGCCGGCCTCCGGAGACAGGACAGACCATGGAGGAGATATTGCTGGAATTGGAGGGGGAGACATGGAGGTGATATTGCTGGGCCTCGGCTGCGGCGGCCGGGACACCATGACGGAGGCGGCCAGGGACGCGCTCAGACAGGCGGATGTTGTGATCGGCGCGAAGCGCCTGCTGGCGGGTCTGGATACGGCGGCCCCATGCCGGGAGGCGGTGGCCCCGGCGCGGATATTCGACCTGCTGCGGTCCGCCCGGTGCGGCCGTGCGGTGGTGGTCTACAGCGGCGACACGGGCTTTTATTCCGGCGCCAGGGGACTGCTGCCGCTGCTGGACCAGGCGGGCTATGAGGTCCGGGTACTGCCGGGAATTTCCAGCTTGCAATATCTGGCGGCGAAGCTGGGCCGACCCTGGCAGGATTGGCGGCTCTGCTCTGCCCATGGGGTGGACTGCGACGCGGTGTACGAGGTCATGCAGGGCAGGCCCGTCTTTTTCCTGACCGGAGGAGAACAGGGGGCGGGGCGCATCTGCCGGACCTTGACGGATGCGGGACTGGGAGACCTGCGGGTGACACTGGGGGAGCGCCTCTCCTACCCGGACGAGCAGATCCGGACCGCTACGGCTGCGGAGCTGGCGGACCGGGAGGCAGCGGCCCTGTCCGTGCTGCTGGTCCAGAGTGCGCCGGTCCTGCCCCGACGGACGCCGGGACTTCCCGACAGCAGCTTTGTGCGCGGCGCTGTCCCCATGAGCAAACGCCATGTCCGGGCCGCCATTTTGAGCCTTTTGGCGGTGGAGCCGCAGGACATCTGCTGGGACATCGGCGCGGGGACCGGAGGCGTCAGCGTGGAGCTGGCGCTCCAGTGCCGCCAGGTCTGGGCGGTGGAGCGGGACCCGGCGGCTTTGGCCCTGACAGCGCAGAACCGGGAAAGGCTCTGCGCCTGGAATCTCCATGTGACAGCGGGCGAAGCGCCGGAGGCGCTGGCGGCGCTGCCAAAGCCCGACAAGGTGTTCATCGGCGGCAGCGGCGGACGGCTCCGGGCCATTTTGGAGGCGGTCCACGAGATGGCCCCGGCGGCAGCGGTATGCGTCTCCGCCGTTGCGCTGGAGACCCTTCACGCGGCGATGGCCGGACTGACGGCCCTGGGCTATGAGACAGATGTGGTCCAGCTCGCCGTCAGCGGCGCAAGGGCGGCGGGATCGCTGCACCTGATGCTATCGGAGAACCCGGTGTATCTAATCACGGGGGTGCGGCCATGAAGCGACTGATGATCTCCGCCATGTCCAGCGGCAGCGGCAAGACGGTGATGACCTGCGCGCTGCTGCTGGCGCTGAAAGACCGGGGCCTCCAGGTCCGCGCCTTCAAGTGCGGCCCGGACTATCTTGACCCCATGCTTTTGACCCGCACCCTGGAGATTCCCTGCCGGAATTTGGACCTGTTTCTCCAGGGACCGTCCGGGGTCCGGCGGACGCTGGCGGCCCAGAGCGGGGACCTTGCTCTGCTGGAGGGGGCCATGGGCTTTTACGATGGCGTCGGCGGCGGCACGGACGCCAGTGCCTGGGACCTGGCGGACAGGACGGATACCCCGGTGGTGCTGGTGCTGCGGCCCAAGGGCCAGAGCGTGACCCTGGCGGCCCAGGTCCGGGGAATGCTGGACTTTCGGCGGGAGAGCCACGTTGCGGCGCTGCTGCTGACGGAATGTGGGTCCACGCTCTACGCCCATCTTGCGCCCATTTTGCGGCGGGAAACGGGACTTCCTGTTCTGGGGTACCTCCCGCCCATGGAGGAGGCGCGGCTGGAGAGCCGACATCTGGGGCTGAACACAGAGGTGGCGGATTTTGCCCGGCGGCTTTCGACCGTCGCCCGAACGCTGGCGCAGACTGTGGACCTGGACGCGCTGACGGCCCTGGCGCAGGAGGGGGAAGAGCCTTGTCCCTTGCCGCCTCCGCCGCCGCCCCGGTGCCGCATAGCGGTGGCCTGGGACAGGGCGTTTCGCTTCTACTATCAGGGCAGTCTGGAGGCCCTGGAACGCAGCGGCGCGGAGCTTGTGCGGTTTCGTCCCATGGAGGACCCGCATCTGCCGGAGGACATTCACGGACTGTACCTGGGCGGCGGCTACCCGGAGCTGTACGCATCGGAGCTGAGCCGAAACCAATCCCTCAGGCGGGAGCTGCGAAGGGCGGTGCTGGACGGAATGCCCACGTTGGCGGAGTGCGGCGGCTTTCTGTATCTACAGGAGACCCTACAGGATAAAAACGGCGTGAGCCATCCCATGGCGGGGGTACTCGGCGGCGGCGGCTTTCCCACGGACCGCCTGCAGCGATTCGGTTATGTCAACCTCACGGCGGACCGGGACAGTATGCTCTTCCGCGCCGGAGAACGGGTCCCGGCCCATGAGTTTCACTACTGGGACTGCACGGAAAACGGAGCGGACCTGCTGGCGGAGAAGCCGGGCGGAAAGCGGTGGCGCTGTGGTTATGTAAACGACACGCTCTACGCGGCGTTTCCCCATCTGCATCTGGGCGGCGAGCTGCCCCTGGCCGAGCGCTTTGCGGCGGCGGCCATAGGCTATAAGGAGGCGGGAGTATGAGACTGGAGGAGGTCTGCGAGGCCATCACGCCTCCGGATATGGCGGCCTGGGCCGCGGCCCATGACCGGTGGAACGCCATGGCCAAGCCACTGGGGAGTCTCGGACGGCTGGAGACCGCCGTGGAGCGCATCGCGGCGCTGACGGGCAGGGCGGAGGTGCGTCTTGCGAACCCGGTGCTGCTGGTCTACTGCGCCGACAACGGGGTGGTGGCTCAGGGTGTGGCCCAGTCGGACGCCTCCGTAACCAGAGCGGTGACGGCGGCTCTGGGGGCGGGCGAAAGCACCGTCTGCCATATGGCCGAGGTGGCCGGATGCCGTGTTCTGCCGGTGGACCTGGGCGTGCTGGATTTCCCCGGCGCGCCGGGAGTCCTGGACCGACGTATCCGCAATGGCACCGCCGACATGACCTGCGGACCTGCCATGACCCGCCGGGAGACAGTGAGGGCCGTGGAGACGGGGATAGAGCTGGTGCGGCTCCAGCGGGACCGGGGCGCGACGATTCTGGCCGCCGGAGAGATGGGGATCGGCAACACCACCACCTCCAGCGCCGTGGCCGGCGTCCTGCTGGGCGTGGACCCGGAGCGGGTCACAGGCCGTGGCGCGGGACTGTCCGCCCAGGGGCTCCGGGTCAAAATCGCCGCCATTCGCCGCGCCATCGACAGAAACCGGCCGGACCCGAAGGACGTGATCGGCGTGATGCAGGCGGTGGGCGGGCTGGATATTGCGGCCCTCTGCGGGACGTATCTGGGCGGCGCGCTGTACGGGGTCCCGGTGCTGCTGGATGGGTTTATCAGCTCCGTGGCGGCTCTCTGCGCTCTCCGGCTGTGTCCGCTGGCAAAAAAGGCCATGCTGCCCAGCCATGTGTCCGCAGAGGAGGCGGGAGCGCTGCTGCTGGAGGCGCTGGACCTGGAGCCGCTCATCACCGCCGGAATGCGGCTGGGAGAGGGCAGCGGCGCGGTGGCGGCTCTGCCGCTGCTGCAGATGGCCCTGGCGGTGTACAACAGCAGCCAGACCTTTGACCATCTTGGCATCGAAGCCTATAGAGAGCTGTAAGGAGGGAGCCATGCTGACACTGATTATCGGCGGCGCGGCCAGCGGAAAGAGCGAATTTGCCGAGAGCCTGGTGACGCGCCTGGAGGGGAGAAGGGTGTACATCGCCACCATGGAGCCATACGACGACGAGTGCCGCGCCCGCATCCGGCGGCACCGGGAGCTGCGGCGGCAAAAGGGCTTTTATACGGTGGAGCAATATGTGGACCTGGGCGCGGCGGAGGTCCCGGCGGACGCCAACGCCCTGCTGGAGGACCTTCCCAATCTGCTGGCCAATGAGCGGTACAGTCCGGCGGGACAGGGCGCGGAGCGGGTGCTGTCGGGGATCGGAAAGCTGTCCGACATTTGCCGGCACCTGACGGTCGTCACCGGGGACCTGTTCTCCGGCGGCAGCGGCTACGCCGGGGACACCTGGGGGTATCTGAAGGACCTGGCATGGCTCCACCGGGAGATCGCCGCCAGAGCGGACCTGGTGGTGGAGGTATCGGTCGGATTGCCAAATGTTGTCAAGGGGGTGCTCCCATGACGGTGCTGGAGACGATTGCGGTGGCCTTTTCCATGTTTTCCGCCATTCCCATGCCGCAGATTCCATGGAATGAGCGCAATATGCGCTACGCCCTGTGCGCGTTTCCTTTGGTGGGGGCCGTGATCGGCGGGGTCTTGTGGCTGTGGGGATGGCTCTGCGGGGTACTGGGCTTCCCGGCTGTTTTGCGGGGCGCAGGCTGCTGCGTGCTCCCGGTGCTGCTGACCGGCGGCATCCATCTGGACGGCTATGCCGACACCCAGGACGCGCTCAGCAGCCACCGGGACCCGGAGAAGAAGCAGGAGATTCTGAAGGACCCCCACCTGGGCGCCTTCGCGGCCATCCGCCTCGGTACCTATTTGATTATGGACTTCGCCCTGTGGACCGCTCTCAAGACGTATCCCGGCGCGCCGGTGCTGCTGGGGATGTGTCTCAGCCGGAGCCTGTCGGCGCTGGCGGTGGCGTGGTTTCCCCTGGCCAGGAACACCGGACTGGCCCATACCTTCGCCACTGCGGCGGACCAGCGGCGGGTGCGGCTGATCCTGACGCTGCTGTCCCTGGCGCTGGCGGGCGGAATGTGCGCGGGAGGCGTACAGGGCGCGGCCATGGCGCTCTCGGCTCTGGGGGTGTTCGTGTACTACCGGCATATGGCGAAGCGGCAGTTTGGCGGGCTGTCCGGGGATCTGGCCGGTTGGTTTTTGCAGACGGCGGAGCTATGGATGCTCCTTGCCCTGTGTCTGACGCAGTATTTGGAGGGAGCGCTATGATTTTTGTGACAGGTCCCCTGATGGCGGGAAAGCGGACGTATATCCGCACGGCCCTGGGACTGACCGAGGAGGAATTTGCGGAAAAGGCGGTCTGGGACGTGCAGGACCTGGCGGCACAGGCGGAGGATCTCCATGCCCTGGCGGAAAGGCTGGCGGAGAAGGACATTGTCATTGCCACGGAGGTGGGCGGCGGCGTGGTGCCGGTGGCACAGGAGGAACGGGCGGCGCGGGAGGCGGCGGGACGGCTGAGTCTGCTGCTCTCGGCGCGGGCGGATACCGTGATCCGGGTGATCTGCGGTCTGCCCCAGGTGCTCAAGGGAGAATTGCCATGCTGATCTATCTGATCCGGCACGGGGAAACGACGTACAACGCGGAAAAGCGCTATCAGGGCAATCGCGACATTCCCCTCAGCGCCGCCGGGAGACAGCGGCTCCGGCGGTCCGCGCTTTCCCCGGCAAAGGTCTATGTGACACGCCTCCGACGGACGGCGGAGACAGCGGAGATCCTCTTCCCGGAGGCGCAGCGGCAGGCGGTCCCCGGCCTGGAGGAGATGCGCTTCGGGGCCTTTGAGGGCAGAAATTACATGGAGATGGAGCGGGACACGGACTATCGGGCCTGGGTGGAGGGCGGCTGTGAGGGCCGCTGCCCCGGCGGGGAGAGCAGAGCGGAGTTTTCCGACCGGGTCTGCGGAGCCTTTGCCGCTCTGGTGGATCGGGAACTGGCGGAGGGGACGGAGGCTCTGGTGATCGTGGCCCACGGCGGCACCCAGATGGCGGTGCTGGAGCGGTTCGGTGTGCCGGAGAAGCCCTATTACGACTGGTATCTGGGCAACGGCATGGGCTATGTGCTCGATGCCGGGCAGTGGGGAAAAAGCCGTCGCCTGACGGTTCTGGAGACGATGGACTTTACGAAGGAAGGGTAGTATGCTGACAGTTTTCGCGGTGCTGGCCGGATTTGCCCTGGACCTGCTTCTGGCGGACCCGCTGTGGCTGCCCCATCCGGTGGTGTATATGGGAAAGGGTATCACGGCCCTGGAGCGGACGCTCCGGCGGCATTTTCCCAGGACGCCCAGGGGGGAGTTCCGGGCCGGCGTGGTCCTGGCGGCGGTGCTGCCCCTGGGGACGCTGGGGCTGAGCTGGGGCTGCCTGGCGCTGCTGCGGCATCTGCATCCGGCCCTGGGGTTCCTGCTGGAGACCTTCTGGTGCTATCAGGCGCTGGCGGTGAAGGGAATGCGGGACGAGAGCCGGAATGTCTACCGGGCATTGACCACGGCCTCCATCGGAAAGGCGCGGGAGGCCGTCGCCCGCATCGTGGGCCGGGACACCGGGAGTCTCACGGCCCAGGGCGTGACCAAAGCGGCGGTGGAGACTGTGGCGGAGAGCTTTTCCGACGGGGTGGTGGCGCCCCTCGTCTACATGGTCCTGGGCGGCGCGCCTCTGGCGCTCTGCTATAAGGCCGTGAACACCATGGACAGTATGGTGGGCTACCGGAACGAGAGATACCTCTACTTCGGACGGGCGGCGGCGCGGCTGGACGACGTGGCCAACTGGATACCATCCCGGCTGGCGGCGTTCTTTCTGATGGGAGCGGCGGTGCTGACGGGCCAAAGCGGGAAAAACGCCCTGCGTATCTGGCGGCGGGACCGGAGAAACCACCCCAGCCCTAACTCCGCCCAGACCGAGTCGGTGATGGCGGGCGCTCTGAACGTGGAGCTGGCGGGACCGGCCTATTATTTCGGGACCCTGTATGAAAAGCCCACCATCGGGGACCCGCAGCGCCCGGTGGAGCCGGAGGACATTCTACGGGCCAACCGGATGCTCTATGCGGGGAGCCTGCTGGCGCTGCTGGCGCTGTGCGGTCTGCGTGCGGGGATCGTATTACTGGGATAGGAGGAAAGAACGATGCAGCTTCACGGCGGCGATTGGGCGGGCTATGCGGCGGAGTACGGCGCGATGCCTCTGGATTTTTCCGCCAATGTCAGTCCCCTGGGACTGCCGGAGGGCGTCAGGGCGGCGGCAATCCGGGCCCTTGATATGGCGGACCGCTATCCGGACCCGCAGTGCCGGGAGCTTCGGCGGCGGCTGTCGGAGGCGTTGGGACTTCCGGCGGCGTGGATCTGCTGCGGGGGCGGCGCGGCGGACCTGATTTTCCGGCTGACCCTGGCAAGACGGCCCCGTCGGGCCATGGTGACGGCCCCCGCTTTTTTGGAATACGAGCAGGCCCTGAACGCGGTGGGCTGCCGGGTGGAGCGTGTGCCGCTTCTGCCGGAGGAGAATTTCGCACTGTCCCCGGCGCTGCCGGAGCGGCTGTCACCGGATCTGGATATGCTGTTTCTCTGTCAGCCGGGCAACCCCACCGGGGTCACGATTCCCCGAAGCCTTCTGCTGGAGCTGCTGGAGCGGTGCCGGGAAATGGACATTCTTCTGGTGCTGGACGAGTGCTTTGTGGAGCTGCTGGAGGACATGGAGGCGTACAGTCTGGTGGACGCGGTGGCGGACTATGACAATCTGGCGGTGCTGCGGGCGTTTACCAAGTGCTATGCCATGGCGGGACTGCGGCTGGGGTACTGCCTGTCCGGGAATGGGCCGCTGCTGGAGGCGGTGGCCCGCTGCGGCCAGCCCTGGAGCGTGTCGGGCGTGGCCCAGGCGGCGGGTGCTGCGGCTCTGGAGGAGCGGGAATACCTCAAAAGGCTTCGGAGCCTTGTTGCGCGGGAGCGGCCGCTGCTGCTGGAGGGCCTGAGCGCCCTGGGCTGTCGGGTGATTCCCGGAAAGGCGAATTTCCTGCTGTTTTCCCATCGGGACACGGCCCTGGCGGAAAAGCTGCGGGCCAGGGGAATCCTGATCCGGGACTGCGCGAACTATCCCGGATTGGGCCGGGGCTGGTACCGGGTGGCGGTCCGCACCGGCGCGGAAAACCGGATACTTCTGCATACCATGGAGGAGGTGCTCCTATGACAAAGTGCATCATGGTCCAGGGAACCATGTCCGGTGTGGGCAAGAGCCTGCTGGTGACGGCCCTGTGCCGGATTTTTCACCAGGACGGCTACCGGGTGGCGCCCTTCAAGAGCCAGAATATGGCGCTCAACAGCTTTATTACCGGGGACGGTCTGGAGATGGGCCGCGCCCAGGTAGCCCAGGCGGAGGCCGCAGGACAGGAGCCGGATGTGCGTATGAATCCCATCCTGCTCAAGCCCTCCAGCGACACCGGCAGCCAGGTGATCGTGGGCGGACAGGTCCGGGGACAGTACCGGGCCGCCGACTACTTTAAGATGAAGAAAAGCCTGATCCCCGACATCCTCCGGGCCTACCGCAGTCTGGCGGAGGAAAACGACATCCTTGTGATCGAGGGCGCGGGCAGTCCGGCGGAGATCAATCTGAAGGCCGATGATATTGTGAATATGGGTCTGGCGGAGCTGGTGGACGCGCCGGTGATCCTGGTGGGCGACATCGACCCCGGCGGGGTATTTGCACAGCTCTACGGCACGGTGGCCCTGCTGGAACCGTCGGAGCGGCGGCGCATCATCGGTACCGTCATCAATAAGTTCCGGGGCGATGTGGAGCTGCTGCGGCCGGGGCTTTCCATGCTGGAGGACCTGACGGGCGTTCCAGTGCTGGGGGTGATACCCTATACCAGGGTGGACATCGACGACGAGGACAGCCTTTCCGGCCGGCTCACCAGGAAACGCCATGACAGGGCGGTGGATATTGCGGTGGTTCGCCTGCCGCGCATTTCCAATTTCACGGATTTCTCGCCGCTGGAGGAGCATCCCGCCCTGGGCGTCCGCTATGTGGAGCGGGCAGGAGAGCTGGGAAACCCGGATATGGTGATCCTGCCCGGCACCAAAAGCACCATGGAGGACCTGCGCTGGCTGCGGCAATCGGGACTGGAGACCGCAATTCTGCGTCTGGCGGAGCGGCAGACGGCAATACTGGGGGTTTGCGGCGGGTATCAGATGCTGGGCCGGACCCTGTCGGACCCCGATGGGGTAGAGGGCGGCGGCGCGATGGCGGGAATGGGGCTGCTGCCGATGGACACGGTGTTTCTGCGGGAAAAGACCAGAACGCAGGCTGCCGGGACCGTTCCCGCCTTTGGCGGCGCTAAGGTTCGGGGCTACGAAATACACATGGGCGTCACCGGCGGTCCGGACTGTCCGCCCTTTGCGGTGCTCTCCGGCGGACAGCGGGACGGCGCTGCCCTGGGGAATGTCTTTGGGACCTATCTCCACGGCCTTTTTGACAGTGGGACCCTGACGGAGGCGCTGGCGGCGTGGCTGCTCCGGCGCAAAGGTCTGGAGCCGGAGCAGATTCAGGTGGAGCCGCGGGCGCAGTACCGCCAGCGGCAATATGATATTCTGGCGGATGCGGTACGCGGCAGCCTGGATATGGCGGCGCTGTACCGGGGGATGGAGGCGTTTTGTCATGGATAGGGGCTTGATACACCTGTACTGCGGCGACGGCAAGGGCAAGACCACGGCGGCCATGGGTCTGGCGCTGCGGGCCCTGGGCCGGGGAATGCGCGTGACGGTGGTGCAGTTTTTGAAGAACGGGACCAGCGGCGAGCTGGAACCGCTGCGGCGTCTGGGCGCGGTGGTGCTGTCCGGCAAGGCCGGGACCGGATTTGTCTCCCAGATGACGGAGCGGGAAAAACAGGAGACACGGGACCTCCAGACGGAGCATCTCCGTGCTGCTCTGGCTACGCCCTGCGATCTGCTGGTGCTGGACGAGGCCTGCGCCGCGGCGCGGCTGGGGATGGTGGACGAGGCGCTGCTGCGGCAGGCGGTGCTGGACCGTCCGGCGGGTCGGGAGGTGGTCCTGACGGGCCGGGACCCGGCGGACTGGATGCTGGAGGCGGCGGACTATATCTCGGAGATCGCCTGCCTGCGTCATCCCTACGAGCGTGGCATTGGAGCCAGAAGGGGAGTGGAATACTGATGGAGCACGTTCTGCCTGCGGACATTGAAAACACGTCCATGTCGATTCTGTCATCGGAGCTGGAGCGCCGGGGAATCACGCTTCTGCCCGGAACCGAGGCGGTGGTCAAGCGGGTGATACACGCCACAGCGGACTTTGACTACGCGGAGAATCTGCGGTTCACCGAGAACGCGGTGGCGCGGGGTCTGGACTGCCTCAGGGCGGCAACGCCCATTGTCACGGACAGCAACATGGCGCTGGCCGGGGTCAGCAAGCCCAGCCTCGCGGCGCTGGGCATCGAGGCCATGTGCTTTATGGCCGACCCTCAGGTGGCGGAGCAGGCCCGGCGGCAGGGGAGTACCCGTGCCGTGGCGGCCATGGCGCTGGCGGCGGAACGGTATCCCGGCGCGGTGCTGGCGGTGGGGAACGCGCCCACGGCGCTGTATGAAATCACGGCACAGATGGAGCGGGGCCTGCGGCCGGGGCTGGTGATCGGCGTCCCGGTGGGCTTTGTCAATGTGGTGGAGAGCAAGGAGCGGCTGCTGGCGGCCTGCCGGCGGCTGGATGTGCCGGCCATTGTAGCCATGGGCCGGAAGGGCGGCAGCACCGTGGCGGCGGCGATCCTGAACGCGCTGCTCTATACGGCGGCCAAAACCCTGGACCCCAGGGACCGTGGGTGGAACTGATACTGTTTTCAATAAAACAAAGCGTTTTATTGAAAACAGCATTATCATGGAAGCTTTTGAAAAAGGATGAAAGGGAAATGGACGATATAGAGAAAAAACGAGAGATG
>CAZBOR010000001.1:0-40730 GCA_964493585.1 uncultured Oscillospiraceae bacterium | reverse complement strand
TATCATTTTCAACAGCCGCCGAAAGTCCCGGGCAATCTGCTTCCAGCCCATGTAGCTGGCCTGTTCAAAACCTAACCAGTAGGCGTCAAGGCCAGTGTTCTTCTGCTCGAAGAACTTATCCAGCAGACATAAAAAAGCGCGGGCCAAAGAAGCTGGGTCCGCGCCCCTTTGTCCTCGCGCTTTTTAACGATATTTAACTCAGGCCCCGTTCAAAGCCTTGGCGATGTAGCCGCGGACCTCGTCCCGGCCGATCCCCAGCGCGGCGGCCAGCTCTCCGTAGAGCAGCGCCTCCGCCTCCTCCATAAACCGCTGGTCCACCACGCTCAGCTTCCGCCGCTTGTCCTCCGCGTCCTGCCGCTTTTTATAGACCGAACGGATCAGCTGGGCCATATCCCGGGCGGTAAGGCTTTGAAGCTGCTGCCGGTAATGGTCTCTCAACTGGTTGAGGTTCTGGTTGTGGTACGGCTCCGACGGCAGGGAGGGCAGCGCCTCGATAAAGGTCTGCGCCTGCTCCCGGCTCATCAGCGTCCGGGAGAAGATGGTGCCGTCCTCCACCTTTTCCACCGGCGCGGCGATAGTCCCGCTCTGGTACAGGGGCCTCAGCAGATAAAAGGGGACCGGCTTCTTCTCTCCCGGCACCTTTTTCTCCGTCACGCCCTCCACGCGGCACACGCCGGTCCTGCCGTACAGGATCAGCGTCCCCGTCGCGTACAGCCGCTGCTCCCCCGGCTTCGTCATAGCGCTCACTGCTGCTCCGCCCCCTCCCTTCTCACAGGGCGAAGGATCCCGCGGATGCCGACCGCTTTGCTTTGATCCGCCCCATTGTTCTGCTCTCCTGTTCTTAAAAATAAACGTGGAGCGAAAACCGGACTTACGCAGTTACGCTACACGTTTATTATATTTTAGCACTTTTTATAGATTTGTCAAGGCTTTTTTGTACAAAACAGCAACGTCCTTATGTGGCAAATCCCGCGTACTGCGTCATATACAGCTCGTAATACTTTCCTTTTCGGGCAATCAGCGCTCTGTGGTCGCCGCATTCCACGATCCTGCCCTGCTCCATGACCACGATCAGGTCCGCGTCCCGGATGGTGGACAGCCGGTGGGCGATGACGATGCTGGTCCGGTCCTCCATGATCCTCTGCATGGCCTCCTGGATGGCCCGCTCCGTCCGGGTGTCCACGTTGGACGTGGCCTCGTCCAGGATCAGGATCTTCGGGTCTGCCGCAAAGGCCCGGGCGATGGCCAGCAGCTGGCGCTGCCCCTGGCTGATGTTCTCGCCCGCCCCGGTCAGCACCGTGTCCCAGCCCTGGGGCAGCTTCCCGATCCACTCGTCGCAGCGGCTCATGCGGGCCGCCCGCTCCACCTCCGCCATCGTCGCCTGCTCGCTGCCGTATTTCAGATTGTTCAGCACGGTGTCGCTGAACAGGACCGTATCCTGCAAAACGATGGCCGCGTTTCGGCGCAGGTCGTCTCTGGAGATGTCCCGGATGTTCTGGCTGTCGATGCAAATGTCGCCGCTGTCCGGCTCATAAAAGCGCATGAGCAGGTTGACCAGCGTGGTCTTTCCGCTGCCCGTGGCCCCCACCAGCGCCACCTTTTTCCCCGCCGGCACCGTCAGGCTGAAGTCCCGGATCACCGGATGGCCCGGGACATAGGAGAACTCCACCTGCCGGAACGTCACGGCGGCGGGCCCGTCCTCCAGCGCGTCCCCCGTCTTGTCCTCGTCCGGCTCATCCAGCACGGCAAAGACCCGCTCCGCCCCGGCAACGGCGGTCTGCAGCTGCCCGTAGATCTGGGCCAGCTCGTTGATGGGCCGGCTGAACTGCTTGGCGTAGACGATAAAAGCGGAGATGACCCCAACGGAGATCAGCCCGCTGACGGAAAAATATCCGCCGAAGGCGGCGATGATGACAAACCCGATGTTGCCGATGCAGTTCATCACCGGGCCCATGACCCCGCTGAAGATGTCCGTTTTGATGCCCGCCCTGGTCAGCGGGTCCGCCGTGGCCCGGAACTCCTCCACCGTGGCCTCCTGACGGTTGTAGGCCACCACGGTGCGGTAGCCGGACACCATCTCCTCCACGGTTCCGTTCAGTCTGCCCAGCAGCGTCTGCCGCTGCCGGGAGAACTTCCGCACTCTCCCCGACAGCACCCTGGTCGCCAGCAGTGTCAGCAGAACGGTGGCGCAGCTGAGCAGCGCCAGCTGCCAGCAGTACCACAGCATTACGGCCACCGTCCCCACAATGGTCAGCACGCCGGAGAACAGAGAGGGCAGCGACTGGGAAATGGTGGTGGAGATGTTCTCCACGTCGTTGGTCATGCGGCTCATAACGTCTCCGTGGGAGTGGGTGTCCATGTAGCGGATGGGCAGGTCCACCAGCTTCCCGAACAGCTCTCCGCGCATCCGTTTGACGATGCGCTGGCTCAGCCGGGCGCTGAGCAGCCCCTGCAGCAGCTGGCAGCAGCTGTAGATGAGATAGACCCCCAGCATCCAAAGCACAGTCCGGATCAGGTCGCCCCCACGGACCCCCGCGATGATGTCGATGGCGTTGCTCTGCAGGCTGGGCGCGTACACTCCGCATACGGTCCCCAGCACCACCACCGCCAGCATGGTCAGCACGATGCCCTTCTCCCGCGCGAAATAGGCCGCGACGCGCCGGAGCGCGGCCCCGGCGTTTTCCGCATGCTCCACCTGGGCAAAGCGCCGGCCCCGGTTCATCATGCCGGGCATATTGCGATCGGCGGCAGCTCGGTCCTTCTGTTCAGGCAATTTCCCCGGCCTCCTCTCCCAGCTGTGAGTGATAAATGTCCTGATAGACCTTGCAGCCGGCCAACAGCTCTTTGTGGGTGCCCACGGCGGCGATCCGCCCGTTTTCCAGCAGCACGATGCGGTCCGCCTTACGCACCGAGGCGATGCGCTGGGCCACGATGATCCTGGTCAGTCCCCGGTGCTTTTCGTCCAAAGCGCGGTACAGGTCCGCCTCCGTCTTCAGGTCCAGGGCGCTGGTGGCGTCGTCCAGGATCAGGATCTCCGCCTGCTTCAGCACAGCCCGGGCGATGGACAGCCGCTGCTTCTGCCCACCGGACAGGCTCATGCCCCGCTCCGCCACCACGGTGTCGTAGCCATCCGGGGTGGCGCGAATGAAGCCGTCCGCCTGGGCGGTCTCCGCCGCCGCCGCGATCTCCGCGTCCGCCGCCCCCGGCCTGCCCCAGGCGATGTTTTCTCCAATGGATACGGTGAACAGCTCCGCCTTCTGCAAAGCCACCGCCACCTTTTCCCGCAGTGCCTGCTGGCGGTACTCCCGCACATCCACTCCATCCACCAGCACCGCGCCCTCCGTCACGTCGTAAAAGCGGGGGATCAGGTTGACCAGGGTGGTCTTTCCGCAGCCGGTGGCCCCCATGATAGCCACCGTCTCGCCCCGCCGGATCGTCAGATCGATGTGCTCCAGCACCGGGCGGGCCGCCCCCGGATAGGAAAAGGACACATCCCGGAACTCCACCCCGCCCCGCTGCTCGGTATCGCCGTCAAACCGGCCGTCCTCCAGCTCCGGCGCGCTGTCCAGCAGCTCCTTCACACGCTTCCAGGACGCCATGCCCCGGGAAATGTTCTGGAACAGCATCACCAGCATGAGCACGCCGTTCAAAAGCTGAGTGGTGTAGGTGATGGCCGCCATGACGTCGCCGGGCGACGTCCCGCCGGCGGACACCCGGAAGAAGCCCGTATACAGGATAATTGCCACCACCCCGTACATCAGGGCGTTCACCGCGGGGTTCATAAAGGCGAAGATGACCAGCACCCGCAGCTGGGTCCCCACCAGCTTGTCGTTGGCCTTGCCAAACCGGGCCTTTTCATAAAGGCCCCGCACGCAGGCCTTGATGATCCGTATCCCGGAGATGTCCTCCTGCATAACGGCGTTGATGTCGTCCAGCTGCTCCTGGAGCCTGGAGAACAGGGGGTTGGCCTTCCGCAGGCACAGGACGACGCACCCCGTCACAAGGGGGAACGCGCACAGCACGATAAGTCCAAAAGTCCGGTCCAGCCGGAACATACAGAACATACTGCCGAAGGTCAGCAGACCGGTGCGGATCAGGCCGCGGACGAACAGCGACACAAAGTTCTGCACTTGGGTGATGTCGTTGGTCACCCGCGTCACCAGCGACCCGGTCCCGAAGCGGTCCAGCTGCGGAAAGGAGAACGACATGATCCGGCGAAAGGCGTCCTTGCGCATCTCGTTGCCGATATTCTGGCTGGAGTAGTTGGTGAAGACGTTGTTCAGCGAGCCGCACAGCCCGCCGAACAGCGCCAGGACGATCATCCGAAGCCCCAGCGTCGCGATGAGCCGCAGATCGCCCACGCCGCCGGTCTCCACGCCCAGCACACCGTCGTCCACGATCCGGCTCATGAGCCCCGGCTGCACCAGATCCATGGACACCTCCCCCACCATAAACAGCGCGGCGATCACCGCGAAGGGGAGAAAGCGCTTGACATATCTCCACATACCGCCCTACTCCCTTCCGCCCTGTCCGCTGGGATGGGCGCAGTGTTCCCGGTCCCGGCCGCGGCCCTGTCCGCCGTCCGGCCCGCATCCTCCGCCGCGTCCCCGCGGCCCGCCATGACAGCGCTCATGATGAGAGCAGTCCCCGTGACAGGGCGCCTCCGGATACCGCCGCGCCCAGTCACCGTTGAGCTTTTCCAGAAGGGAGAGCAGCTGCCCCTTCTCCTCCTCCGTCAGGGCGGAAAACATCTCCTCATACCGCTGCCGGCGCTGTTCCAGCGCCGCCCGGGCCTGCCGCGCTCCTTCCTCCGTCAGCGAAATATCCGCCGTTCGCCGGTCCGCCTCGCTGAGGGAGCGGGCGACCAGCCCCGCCTGCTCCAGCTTGGCGATGACCTCGCTGGCGGAGCCGGGCTGGATGCACAGCCGCCGGGTCAGCTCCCGCTGGGTGATGGTCCCCGTCTCGCTGAGCACGATGAGCACCCGCTTCTGGCTGCCCCGCCCCTCATACAGGGACCGCATGGTGTGGCTGACGTCCCGCAGGCTGATGACCAGTCTGCCGTTGACGCTCTCCGTAAGATACCGCGTCCCGCGCCCGGTCCGCGCTTCTTCTCCGTGTCTGTTCATAACGCGCCCCTTTCCGTCCCGTTTCTCTATAATTTACACGACTCGCCCCCATTTGTCAAGGTACCTTATGAATTTTCAGCGTCTGTTTCGCGCCCGCCGCGCCGCCGGACGGCAAAATTTGTGAAAAATGCCCTTTGAATTTCGCGGCCCCCTTTGCTAAACTATGCCTTATCAATTTCATACGGACATTCAACGACACACGCGGTGCATTGCACGTAAGCCTGATCACGGTATGGAAATGCCTCGCGTGTGTCGTTTTGTAAAAAAGGGCGCACGCGTTGGCGTGCGCCCTTTTTGTCCGCATACGACTATGGGAGGTATCCTTCATGCAAGACTCGTCCTATCTTGGCACGGAAAAGCCGGGAAAGCTGCTGCTGAAATTCGCCATTCCCTGCATTTTCTCGCTCATCATCTCCTGCCTGTACAACATCGTGGACCAGATCTTTGTGGGCAACGGCATAGGCTACCTGGGCAACGCCGCCACCGGCGTCATCTTCCCCATCACCGTCATCGGCTGGGGCGTGTCCCTGTTCTTCGGGGACGGCGCGGCGGCCTCGCTCAGCGTGTCCCTGGGCCGGAACAAGACAGAGGAAATCCACCGCGTGGTGGGCGGCAGCATCCTGTGCTCCTTCCTGGGCGGCGTGGTCATCATCCTCATCAGCTATCTGTGGGGGGACGGACTGCTGCGCCTCATCGGAGCCACCGACGCCAACCTTCAGCTGGCCCATGACTACGGCTTCATCATCTACGCCATGATGCCCCTGGCCCTGGTGCAGAACACCCTGGCCTCCATCATCCGGGCCGACGGCAGTCCCAGATACGCCATGGGGGCCATGCTGGCGGGCGCCGTGATCAATATCATTGGCGACCCGGTGGCCATCTTCGTGCTGGACCTGGGCATCCGGGGCGCAGCCTGGGCCACCATCCTGGGCCAGTTCGTCAGCTTCTGTATCTGCGCCGCCTACCTTACCCGGAGCAAGACCTTCCGGGTCTCCCTGTCCAGCTTCCGCCCCAGGCTCGACCTTTTGAAGCAGGTCATGGCCCTGGGCGCGTCCAGCTTCCTCACCCAGCTGTCCATCGTGGTCATCACCATCGTGAACAACATCCTGCTGGTGAAGTACGGCGCCCTGTCCGTCTACGGCGAAGACATTCCTCTGGCCGCCTTCGTGGTCATCATGAAGCTGTTCCAGATCGTGCTGAATATCGCCATCGGTATTGCCGCCGGCGCCCAGCCCATCGTGGGCTATAACTACGGTGCCAAAAAGCTTGGCCGGGTGCGGGAGCTGCTGAAGCTGATCGTCCTGTGGACCGCCATCGTCTGCCTGATCTGCACCGTGCTGTTTGAGGCGGTCCCGATCCTGTTCATCCGGATGTTCGGCGCCGACGGCGTGGACCCGGTGCTGTACACCGACTTCGCGGTGGGCTGCCTTCGGGTGTACCTGTCCCTGATCCTGTTCACCTGCGTACAGAAGGTATGCGCCATCTTCCTGCAGTCCATCGGTCACGCCAGGGCCGCGGTCCCCCTGTCCATCCTCCGTGATGTGCTGCTGATCCTGTTCTCCATCCTCATGCCCTCTTTCCTGGGCGTCACCGGGATCTTCTGGGGCGCCCCCATCGCGGACGTCATCGCCATCGTCATCACCGCCGCGGTGATGGTCCGGCTGTGGCGGCAGCTCAAGGCAGAGGACGGCGCCGCGCCGACGCGGTCGGCCGTTCTGCGCCCCTCCCGCCCCGGCGCCGTCGTCACCATCTCCCGGGAACACGGCTCCGCCGGCAAGCGCGTCGGCCAGCTGGTGGCGGAGAAGCTGGGCATCCCCTGCTACTATAAGGAGATGGTAGCCATCGCCGCCCAGGAGAGCGGTCTGGCGGAGGAGTTCATCTCCAACCTCAACTCGGACAAAAACGCCGTCATGCGGGAGCTCTATCTCAGCACCGACGTGGTCCAGCAGGCCATTGTCGCCCAGGACAGAGCCATCCGGAAGATCGCGGACGCCGGCTCCTGCGTCATCGTGGGCCGGGCCGCGGACTACGTCCTGCGGGACCGGAAGGACGTGGTGCGCATCTTCCTCTACGCCCCGGAGGAATACCGTATCGGCAAGGTCATGGAGATGTACGGCGACACCAGGGAGGCCGCCCGCCGGAGCATCGCCCGCTCCGACAGCGCCAGGAGCGCCTACTACAAGAGCATCTCCGGCCGTTCCTGGGGCGACCCCCACGGCTATGAGCTCTGCGTAGACAGCTCCATCGGCGTGGAGGAGACCGCGAAGCTGATCTCCGATTACCTGGCCCGGATGTGACCGGATCGAAACAGGCGCCCGCGCCGTGCGCGGGCGCCTGTTTCGTTGTAGCGAAAAGCTTTCAGGCGGCCTGGATATGGCTATTCCTCACCCTGGAGGGCGTCGTAGCCCTCCTCGCCGGTACGGATCTTGATGACGTTCTCCACGTCATAGACGAAGATCTTGCCGTCTCCGATGTGGCCCGTATACAGGGCTTCCTTGGCCGCGGCGATCACCGCAGCCACCGGCACCTTGGACACCACCAGCTCCACCTGCACCTTGGGCAGCAGATTCAGCTCCACCTCCACGCCGCGGTAGAATTCAGTGCGGCCCTTTTGGACCCCGCAGCCCAGCACCTGGGTCACCGTCATGCCGGTGACGCCAATACGGTTCATGGCGGCCTTCAGCGCTTCAAACCGGGCCTGATTGCAGAGAATGACCACGTTCGTCAGCTTGGCCTCCGGATGGCTCCCCGCCCCCTTCGCCACCTTGACGGGGATCGCCTGATCCACGGGGGCGGCGGTCTCAAACTGGACGGGAGCGGAGGACGTCTCTGTGAGGCTGGTAGCGGGGACAAAGTCCGCGTAAGCGGAGGGCAGTCCGTGCTCGGTGGGATCCAGGCCCTCGATCTCCTCCGCCTCACCGACCCGCAGACCGACCGTCTTTTTGATCACGGTGAAGATGATGGTCATGGTCACCAGCACCCACGCGATGACGCTGACGACGCCCAGGCACTGGGTCAGGAAGAATTTAGCGCCGAAGCCGTAGAACAGCCCCTCGCTGGTGGAGAGGAGCCCCGTGAGAAGGGTCCCCATGGCCCCGCACACCCCGTGGACCGAGATGGCCCCCACCGGGTCGTCGATCTTCAGCACCTTGTCAAAAAGCTCTACCGACAGAGGCAGGACGATCCCGGCGCAGATCCCAATGATGGCGGCGCCGCCGATGGACACCTGATCGCATCCGGCGGTGATGGCCACCAGCCCCGCCAGCGCGGCGTTGAAGGTCATGGACACATCGGGCTTCTTAAAGCGGATCCAGGTAAAGATCATGGTGGTCACAGTGGCCACCGCGGCGGCCATATTGGTGGTGCAGAAGATCAGCCCCGCGCTGACGATCGTGTCGTCCCCGGTCATAGACACGGTGGAGCACCCGTTGAAGCCGAACCAGCAGAACCAGAGGATGAACACCCCCAGGGCGGCAATGGACAGGTTGTGGCCCAGGATCGCTCTCGGCGCCCCATTCTTGTCGTATTTTCCGATCCGGGGCCCCAGGAGCTTTGCCCCGACCAGGGCCGATACCCCTCCCACCATATGGACGGCGGTGGACCCGGCAAAGTCATGGAAGCCCATCTGACTGAGCCAGCCGCCGCCCCAGATCCAGTGACCGGAAACGGGGTAGACCACCAGGGAGATCATCAGGGAATAGATGCAGTAGGACACGAACCGCGTGCGCTCCGCCATAGCGCCGGAAACAATGGTGGCGGCGGTGGCGCAGAAAACGGTCTGGAAGATGAAAAACGCGAACAGCGGCACGCCCTCCGGCAAAATGGCGGAATAGTCCCCCCGGATAAAGGGGTCGAATCCGCCCACGATGGCTCCGCTCCCGGCGAACATGATCCCAAATCCGACCAGCCAGTAGGCCGGGGTGCCGATGCAGAAATCCATGAGGTTCTTCATCAGAATGTTGCCGGTGTTTTTGGCGCGGGTAAAGCCCGCCTCACACATGGCGAAGCCGGCCTGCATAAAGAAGACCAGCGCGGCGCCCAGCAGGACCCAGATGGTATTGACCGACGAATACATGACCATTCCTCCCCAAAAACAAATTGAGCGCGTCTCCCGCCCTCTCCCGCGGGATACGCGCCCTTGCGTGATGATAACAAAGAGCGGGGCCGGGAACTTGCGTTCCCGGCCCCTTCGCCTTTGATAAGGAGAGTTTATCCCATGCTCCCCGAGGTTGTCAAGCCCGCCCCGGCATTTTCGGCACTCTACTCACAAGCCCGCGCTCTGAGCTGCCCTTCTTTCATGTACTTTGCCCATTTCCCCTGACCGCGGAGCCCGCCCCCGCGGTCTTTCCGGTCATACGGCGTGAAACACATACTTATCCAGCCGGTCGAAGGCCTCCCGCACCCGGGAGAGGGGAAGGGCCAGATTCATGCGGAGGTGGCAGGGCCCCCGGAACTGCCGCCCGTCCTGGACGGCGACCCCCACCTCCCAGCAGGCTTTTTCCACATCATCAATGGTTTTGCCGTGGGCCTCGCACCACCCGGTACAGTCCAGAAAGAGCATATATGTGCCGCCGGGCCTGGAGACCTCTACGCCCTCGAAGCGCTCCCTGATGTAACGGCAGGCGTATTCGATATTGCCGGTGAGCACCCGGCACAGCTCGTCCACCCACGCATGGCCCTCGGGCCCGTATGCCCCGATGAGGGCGTGCATGGACAGGACGTTCATGTCATTGTAGTGGCACAGGGAGGACTCCTTCTTCACCCGGTCATGAAGGGTCTTGTTGTAGATGATGTGATAGCTTCCGATCAGGCCGGCCAGGTTGAAGGTCTTGGAGGGAGCGTACATTGCCACCGTGTGCTCTCTGGCCCAATCGCTGACGCTTTGGACCGGGATGTGCCTGTGCCCGGTGAGGATAAGGTCGGACCAGATCTCATCGGAGACCACCATCACATCGTGCTTCTGAAATAGCTCCATGGCCCTTTCCAGCTCCCACCGCTCCCACACGCGGCCGCATGGATTGTGCGGGGAGCAGAACACCGCCGCGTGGATATTTTCGGAGACGATCCTTTTCTCCATATCCGCAAAGTCCATGCGGTACACGCCGTCCTCATCCCGGACCAGCGGAGAGTGGACCATGCTGTAGCCATTATTGGTCAGGCTCGCGGTGAAGCCCACATAGGTCGGGGAGTGGAGCAGCACCTTGTCTCCCCTGGAGCAGAATACATTCAGCGCGCTGATCACGCCGCCCAGGACACCGTTTTCATAGCCGATGTGCTCCCGGGTCAGCCCCTTCACTCCGTTGCGCTTTTCCTGCCAGCTGATAATGGCGTCGTAATATTCGTCGCTGGCCGTGAAGTAACCGTAGGCGGGATGCTTGGCCCGTGCGATGATGGCCTCTGGAATGGCGGGCACGGTGGGAAAATTCATGTCGGCCACCCACATGGGGATGGCGTCAAAGCCCTCCCCGGGGGCGTCGGGCGCAAAGCCCGGCATGGCGCCGATGCCGTCCACAGCCAGGGCGTCCCTGCCGCGGCGGTCGATGATGGAGGTAAAATCGTGGTCCATCCGTGAGAAGCTCCTTCCTGTATTTTTATCATCATACAACATTTTTCTCAAAATGGAAAGCCCCGCTCCGCCGGGCGCGGCCTTATGAAACGATCTGTTTTTTCGAACTGTTTTATAATGATCGAGCCCGCTGACTCAGCGGGCCCGATCGTTTTTAATATATGAGCTTTTTCAACGGGAGCTTACCCCATACCTTAAAATCTGGCCCTGCCAAAAGGGATCTCCCGGAGCGTCGTTGGGAGGTGCGCTCCCTTCTCCGGTCAGACCGCGCGCAGAAACCGCAGAAAGGCCGCCTGTCCCCTCTCGTTCCTGGCGTAGACCCCGGCGTGCTCCAGGACCTTGGCGAACACCAGCCCCGTCTCCGCTTTGACGATCTCCAGGGCGTTTTCCCGCGTGATATGGTATTTTCCCCGGAAGCCCTCCGCCCAGTCGGCGTGCTTTTCTGTGCGGGGGTCGGCCCGGAGGTCGCCGCCCAGAGCCAGGGCTTCCGCCACCGCCGCCAGCTCCTCCTTCAACCGGGCGGGGAGCACGGCCAGCCCCATGACCTCGATCAGGCCGATGTTCTCCTTTTTGATGTGGTGCAGCTCTGCGTGGGGGTGGAATACCCCCAGGGGATGCTCCGCCGTGGTGATATTATTGCGGAGGACCAGGTCCAGCTCATAGTCCGCTCCCCGCCGCCGTGCGATGGGGGTGATGGTGTTGTGGGGCTCGCCCCCTGTTTCCGCGAAGATAAAGGCGTCGGGGTCGCTGTACCCCCTCCAGGCAGTGAGGACGCGGTCCGCCGCCTCCGCCAGCCGCTCCGGGTCGGGACCGGTGAGCCGCAGCACCGACATGGGCCACTTGACGATCCCCGCCCGGAGACCGGAAAACCCGGAGAGCTCCACCGGCGTTTCCACGGGGGCCTTTTCCATGGGGAATGCGTATCGCCCGCCCTGGAAGTGGTCGTGGGCGAGGATGGAACCGCCCACAATGGGCAGGTCCGCGTTGGAGCCCACGAAATAGTGGGGAAACTGCCCCACGAAGTCCAGCAGCTTGGCGAAGCACGCCCGGTCGATCTTCATGGGCGTATGCTCCCGGTTGAAGCAGATGCAGTGCTCGTTATAGTACACATAGGGGGAGTATTGTAAAAACCACGGGGATCCGTTGATGGTGATGGGGATCACCCGATGGTTCTGCCTGGCGGGATGGTCCACCCGGCCGGCGTAGCCCTCGTTCTCGGCGCAGAGCTGGCACCTGGGGTAGGCGGAGGGGGGCAGGCTCCTGGCGGCAGCAATGGCCTTGGGGTCCTTCTCCGGCTTGGACAGGTTGATGGTGACGTCCAGCTCCCCGTACTCGGTGGCGGTTTTCCACTGCACATCCCTGGCAATGCGGTCCCGACGGATGTAGTTGGTATCCTGGCTGAAGCGGTAGTACCAGTCGGTGGCGGCCCTTGGACTTTGAGCGTAGAGGGAGCGGAAACGCTCAATGACCTGGGCGGGCCGGGGGGTCAACCGCCCCATCAGCTCGGAGTCGAACAGGTCACGGTACACCACAGAGTCCTCGGTCAGCACCCCCCTGGCGTGGGCGTCATCCAGCAGCTCCTCCAGGATAGGGGCCAGTTCCAGCTCGCCCCACGTCTTTCCGGGGTCGGTCCAGCCGTCCAGCTTGAGGACGTCCAGGACGGTGTTCACCGCCCATACGCGCTCACTCTCCTCGATCAGCCCCGTGCGCAGGGCATAGGAGATCAGCTTGGAAATGGCTTCGTCCACCATGATCCCACCTCCTATTCCGCCACCACGCATCCGCCCACAGGGCGGATACGCAGAGCGCGGCAGCTTCCCGGCCCAAACACGGCCTCCAGGCCGTCTTTGAACGCCCCGAGCCTGTCGTCAGGCACAAAGGCCTGGATCGTCCCGGCAAAGCCGCCGCCGTGGATCCGGATAGCGCCCGTCCCCGCCAGCAGCTCCCGGCCAAGGGCCAGAGCCAGGGAGACGGCCTGCTGTCCGGGGCAAGAGACGGACCAGGCGTTTTGGAGCAGCGTCTCCGAGGAGAGGCCGGAGGCGTTGACCAGCGCCAGGAAGCCGGAAAAATCGTTCCGGCCCAGGGCCTCCGCCTCCTGAACGGCCCTGCGGTCGTCGGCATAGAAGTGCATGGCCCGCAAAACCGCCCGGTCCCCGCACTGCTGCCGCAGAGCGGGGATGGCGGCGTGAAATCGCGCCTCGGGCACATCGCGCAGGACCGCTTTCCCGAAGCAGGCGGCCACCGCCCCCATCTCCCGGGTGATCTCGGCGTAGTCGTCGGTGAGGTCGCCGTGGCTGGAGCCGGTGTCCACGATGCAGAGGGTGTGGCCGGAGCGGGAGAAGTCGTACTTCACGCGCTCCACCTCCGGGTCGGAGGGGACGGCAAAGTCGATGGACACGCAGCCGCCCACGGAGGAGCCCATCTGGTCCATCAGGCCGCTGGGCTTGCCGAAATACACGTTCTCCGCGTACTGTCCCACCTTTGCGATGGTCACGGCGTCCAGCTCGCCGCCGCAGAAAAAGCGGCTGATGATATTCCCCAGCAGCACCTCGTAGGCGGCGGAGGAGGACAGGCCGGAGCCGGAGAGGACGTTGGAGGTGAGACAGGCGTCAAAGCCGCCCACGGGCCGGCCCAGCTCCCGGATCCCGGCCGCCACCCCCCGGACCAGCGCGGCGGAGGTATTTCGTTCCTCCTCCCGGGGCAAAAGGCTGTCCAGAGATACCTCCAGCGCGGGATATCCCTCCGAAACAACGCGGATCTTTTCCGTTCCATTGGGCGCGGCGCAGGCCAGCACGTCCAGATCCACGCCGGCGCACAGCACATGCCCGCGCTGATGGTCGGTGTGATTCCCGCCGATCTCCGTGCGTCCGGGGGCGCTGAACAGCGCGGCGGGGGACCCCCGCAGGGCGGGAAAATGGGCAAGAAAGCCCTCCGCCACGGCGCGGGCCCTCGCTCGGGCAGCCTCCAGCCCCCCAGCCGTTCCGTCCGGAGCATAGAGCGAGGCGAGCGCTTCGTCATAGACTCCCTTGCCCAACGCCTCCAGCAACGCCCGAATGTCCTTCATACCGTTTCCCCCTCTTATCCTTGCCCTTTCAGGCCAATATGACCTGACCGGCGATATGCTCTTTTCCCTTTTTCGGTGGGTCGCGCCGCAGGTCATTCCTTTTCAAACAGGAACCTCTCCGGCAGCTCTACCTTGAAGTCCGCTGCCAGGCGCCGGAACTCGTCGGGCTTGATGGTCTGCCGCTTTCCGCCCATGGAGAGGACCTTGACCAGGATCTCGGCGGACTTCTCCACCGTGTGCATGAGGCCGAAGGTCAGGTCGAAATCCTCCCCGGAACAGAACATACCATGGTGGGCCCAGATAGCTACGTCATACCGCTTCATCAGCTCCGAAGTGGCCACGGCGATATCCCGGCCGCCGGGGACCATCCAGGGCACCACGCCCACGCCGGAGGGGAACACCACCGGGCACTCGGTGGCCATTTCCCACAGCTCACGGGTGAACGCCTCGTCGGTGAGGGGCAGCACGAAGGTGAGGGCGACGGTGTTGGCCGGGTGAGCGTGGTAGATGACCCGGTGCCTGCCGCCGGTGGACAGGAGCTTC
This sequence comes from uncultured Oscillospiraceae bacterium, assembly GCA_964493585.1. Classification (GTDB taxonomy): domain Bacteria; phylum Bacillota; class Clostridia; order Oscillospirales; family Oscillospiraceae; genus HGM13006. The sequence goes on along the minus strand of CAZBOR010000001.1, from coordinate 26,431 downwards.
ACCTCGTGGTTCATCATGTGGGAGGGCAGCTCGCTGGTGGGCCGTCCGCCGTTCACCAGTCCCCAGCAGACGCGGTAGTTCTCTCCCCTTTCATCCAGCTCAATGACGCAGAAGGAGTCGGCGGGGTCGATGGTCACGTTGCGAAAATACTTTCCGGAGCCGGTGACCAGAAAATACTCCCCGGCCAGGGCAGGCACGGTGGCGCCGATGGGCTCCCACCGGCCGGGCTCCAGGTCCTCCACAATGGAGGCGACCTCTTCCGGCTTGATCCGGTAGCTCAGGTTGCCGCCGTTGCGCTCATGCCAGCCCTGCCGCCAGCCGTCGTCGGCCATACGCATGAATCCCTGGACAAATTTCGCGTCTAACAATTTCATAGCAGTTGCCCTCCCCTTATCTCGTCACAATGTCCACGGGGACATTGAAGATCTTGGCTACCTTCAAAATAGTGTCGATATGCCGCCCCACGGCGGCGGCCATGTGGTGGGTGGGGCCGGCCTCGCTCCACCTGTCGCAGAACTCCCTGGCCCCGCAGGCGAAGCGGGTACGCATATTGGTGTCGCCGAAGGTGAAGATGGGTCCATCCTCGTTGACCCCCTCCGCCGCCACGAACTTGAAGTGTCCGTCCCTGTCCTGGGTGATGCCCAGATAGGTCACCGGCCCCGCGGGCGGGTAGAACTGGGTGAGATACCCGCCGCCGGTCTTGCCGTGGAACACGGGCACGATCTTCATGGTGGGCTTCCCGGCCAGGCTGATGTCGGCGTCCCCCGAGCCCGAGTGACCGATGATGCAGACGTCCTTTTCAAAGTCGATGGAGTACATTTCAGAGAGCTGGCCCGTGCCCGAAATGGTCTTGAGGATACTCATGGCCATAGCCACCTTGATGTCTCCCTCCACGGCGCAGGCGGTGCCCTGCTTGATGAGCATGGAGAAGGCGGGGATCAGCATACTGTCCAGCTTGCCCGCCACCCCCTGGGCGTAGCCGTCATAGTGGGAGGCGACAAAGCCGAGTTTCTCCTCCTTCACCCACCGCTCGAAGGCCACCACATACCTGGCCATTTCCCAAACCTTTTCGATGGTCCCGCCGCCCTCGATGTCGAAGGTGTCCAGGATGTCCAGGGCCTTGGCGCGGATGGCGTCCTCGTCGGTGACGTCGTCGGCGATGGCCCACATCCTCTCCCAGTCGAACTGCTTGGTGTAGAGCCACATCCGATGGTACAGATTGGTCTCGTCGATATACAGATCCATCATGCCGGGATAGGGCCGGCCGATCTGGGCCAGATTGGTGTCCCGGAAGCGGCGGCGGACCTGGGCGGCCCGGCACCAGTCCTCGATCTCCGCCTGCGCGTGGGGGTCGCCGCCCTCGACGACCCCGGTGATGACGGCGTGCCGCTTCCCCGCCCGCTCCAGGTCGGCCACCATCTCACCCACGGCGCCGCAGGCGTAGAGCTCGCCCAGCCATGTGGCGGTGTCGGTGTTGGCGTAATCCGGGGCGCGCTTTTTTTGGAGGTCCACCAGCACCACCGGGACATCCAGGTCCCGGACGGCGGGGAGCATGTTGTAGGAGGTGGCATAGGTCAGCAGCTGCAAAATGACCAGGTCCACGTCGGCGGCCCGGAATTTGTCCCCGGCGGCCTGGGCCAGCTCCTTGGTGGTGACGATGCCGCCGTCGATGACCTCCACCGTGTCGGGGAGGCGCTTTTTGAACTCGGCGTACTGGCCCCTGAACTCCGGGACCAGGGAGGGAAACTGGGGCAGATAGGCCCCCAGGGCGATGGCGAAGACGCCTACGCGGGCTTTGGTCTCTACTAACATGGCAGAACCTCCTTGATGTCAAAGCTGGCTTTGATGGCCCTCCGCGCCGCCTGCAGGCCGTCGAACTCGCCGGCGGCGATCATCTGGACGATGAGGTTGCCGATGGCGGTGCCCTCCACCGGGCCGGCGTAGACAGTGAGCCCCGTGGCGTTGGCGGTCATCTGGTTCAGGTACATATCCTGGCAGCCGCCGCCCACGATGTTCACGCTGGTGTAGCGCCTGCCGGTCAATCTCTCCAGGGCCGCGACGGCGTTCTTATAGTCCGCTGCCAGGGAGAGATAGATGGTCCGCATGATCTCTCCCACCGTCCGTGGGACGCGCTGGCCGGACCGGGCGCAGCGATCCTTAACGGCGTCGATCATGCTGTCCGGGGCCAGGAAGCAGGGGTCGCCGGTGTCCACCAGAGCGGAGAAGGTCTCCGCCCCCTTCGCCTCGGCGATCAGGTCCGGAAAAGACCAGGCGCGGCCCGTGGCGTATTTGCTGGTCCTGCCCTCCACATAGGCCACGCCGTTCAGCTCCCGGCGGACCGACTGGATCATCCACAGGCCCATGATGTTCTTCAGGTAGCGGAACCGGTACCAGGCCCCGCCCTCATTGGTGAAGTTCTGTGCCCGGCTGTCCTCGCTGGTGATAGGCGCCTCATTCTCCACTCCCAGCAGGGACCAGGTGCCGCTGGAGAGATACACCGCTTTGTCGTCCCGGGCGGGGACGGCCAGGAAGGCGGAGCCGGTGTCGTGGGTGGCGGGGAGGATCACTCTGGCGTTGAAGCCCACCTCCGCCCGGAGGGCGGGGGAGAAGTCCCCTACCACGGTCCCCGGCGTGGACAGCTCCCCAAACAGCCTTGCGGGCAGGCCCAGCCGGGCGATCAGGTCCATGTCCCAGGTCTTATCCGCCGCGTTCACCAGCTCGGTGGAGGTGGCGTTGGTATACTCCTGCTTCTTTACCCCGGTGAGACGGTAGTTGAAATAGTCCGGGATCATCAGCAGAGCGTCGGCCTGCTCCAGCTGCTCCGGGTGCTCCCGCTTCAGGGCCATGAGCTGGTAGATCGTGTTGAAGGGCTGATACTGGATGCCGGTGCGGGCGTACAGCTCGCCGCGGGGAATGACGCCGTCCACAACGGCCTCCATCCCGGCGGTGCGGCCATCCCGATAGGTCACCGCGTCGCCGACCTGGTCCCCATTCCCATCCAGCAGCACATAGTCCACCGCCCAGGTGTCGATGCCCACGGTGGCCGGGATCCTGCCCCGGGCCTTGCAGGCCTTCAGCCCGTCCAGGATGCCCGTCCACAGGTTGTCCATGTCCCAGCAGTCATGGCCGTTTTTGTGTATCTGACGGTTGTCAAATCGGTGGACCTCCTCCAGCACGAGCTTTCCGTCCTCCACATGGCCCAGGATGTGCCGGCCGGAGGATGCGCCGATGTCGATGGCGAGGTAATAGTTCAAGGGTGTCCCTCCTTTTTCGTTTTTCTTTCGATGCTCCCATTGTACGCCTTTCGGGGGAAAAAGCAAGAACGTACCATGTCGGAGCGTCGAAAAACCCGGTCAGAGCAGAACAGCGGGAAGGGAGCTCGCGTGAAAAAAGCCCGGGAGTTGAACGACAGTCTCCCGGGCTGAAGGCCGCCCCTCCGCTCAGCCGGGGAGCGGCGGCGTCGGGCCTGTTCCGCGTATCGGCGGCACAGACACGGAGGCCTTCAATTCAAACAGCTTCTCCGCCAGCCGGTCCACGCTCTCCGGCGCAAAGCCCAGGAAGGGCATATGCTTCATCTCCCCGAAGCTGAGGGCCAGATTTTCAATGTCGCCGCCCAAGGCCATGCCGTAGGCGATGGGCAGATACTCCCGCAGCAGCTCCATGGCGCGGGGGTCGCCCACGCAGTCGTCCAGCAGGCTGTCCCATCCGTACAGACGCCGGGGGTCCTTCTCCGGGGTGTAGACCAGCTCAGTCACGCCCGCCTCCAGCTCTGTTTCCTCCCTGCCGGGGAGGGCCAGAATGGCGGTGCAGTCGAAGGGCACCTCGACGTGGACCCTCACGCTGCCGTCCGCTTCGATGGACCAGTTGGCAGCGTATCTGCCGCTGGCGGACTGATATGTACAGCTCATATGGCCCAGCCGGGCGCTGATCTGGGGGCATACGCGTACCCTGCGATAGCCGGGCTCCAGGGGCTGGAGGCCGGCGAGATACCGCACGGCGTAGTTCACCACGGAGCCGTAGGCGTAGTGGTTCAGCGAGTTCATCCCCGTGCCGCTGATGGAGCCGTCGTCCAGCACAGAGTTCCACCGCTCCCAGATGGTGGTGGCCCCCAGGTCCACACAGTGGAGCCAGCTGGGGAACTTTTCCTGTAGAAATATGTGCAGAGCGATGTCCGCCATACCGTTTTCCGCCAGGGTCTCGCACAGCAGGGGAGCCCCCACAAAACCGCAGCGGATGCGGTAGCCGTCCCGCTTGAGCCGATCGCGGAGCCCCGCGATCAGGGCGTCTTTGTCCCGCCAGACGCCGAAGCTCAACGCGGTGATATACCCCGCCTGGGTATCCATACACAGGCGTCCGGAGGGGGCGAAGTATTCGTCCAAAATGGCGTTCCTGATCTTCTCCGCCAGGGCGGCGTATTTTTTCGCGTCCTCCGCGTATCCCAGGGCCTCCGCCGCCCCGGACAGCTTTTTCGTGGAGGCGTAGAAGTACAGGGAACCCACATAGCCGTCCTCGGTACCGCCCTTGAAGCTCTGCTCGGTAACGCCGTCCATGGCCAGCCAGTCCCCAAAAGTGAAGGCGAAATCAAACAGGTATTTCGGTCCGCCGGGGCGCTGTTCGTCTCCACGGCGCACCCATTCCACCCAGTCCCTCATCAGCGGATACTCCTCCGCCAGCAGGCCCTTGTCCCCGAAGGCGGTATAGACTGTCATGGGGAGAAAGGCGGCCGCGTCCGCCCAGGCCGCCGCCCCGGAGGGGGCCCCGTCGAAGTTGGGCAGATAGGCTGCCGCCGCGCCGTCGTGGAGCACCTGGTCGCGGCGCAGGTCCCACAGGAACTTGCGGTAGAAGGCCCGGGTGTCCATGAAAAAGGACGCGGTGGGGGCGAATACCTGGGCGTCGCCCGTCCAGCCCAGCCGCTCGTCCCGCTGGGGGCAGTCGGTGGGCATATCCACGAAATTGCTCTTGAGGCCCCACAGGGCGTTGGAAAAGAGCTGGTCCACCTTTGCGTGGCCGCACTCCAGCCAACCGGTGCGCTCCATGGCGGAGTAGACCGCCACGCCGACGAAGTCCTCCGGCCCGGGCTCGCCCGGCCAGCCCGTCACCTTCACATAGCGAAAGCCCATGTAGGTGAAATGGGGGCTGACCCACTCCTCCCGGCCGTCGGAGGTATAGACGATCTCCGCCTTGGCGGTCCGGTAATTGTCGTGATAGAAATTGCCGCCCTGCAAGATCTCTCCATGCTGGAGCACGAGCGTCGTCCCCGCCGGAAACCGGGCGTGGAAGCGCACATAGCCCGCGAAGTTCTGGCCGAAGTCCAGCACCGTCTCGCCGGCGGGGGTGTGGAGGACCTCCTTCACCGGCAGCTCCTCCATCTCCCGGAGGGGCACGCTGTACCGGTCCACCAGCCGTTTGCCGCTCATGTCCAGCGGAACGGCCCGCTTCTTTTCCACGCCGGCCGCGTTCCGTGTGCGGTCGATCCCCTCGCCGTCGTAAATATCGGAGTAGGTAACGTCGGAGGGATAGTATTGCCAGCTCCCGTCGGTGGCGACGACGTCTTCGCTCCCATCGGCGTACTGGACGCGCAGCTCCGCGATACAGCCAAAGCGGTCCCCGTAGACCGCCCTGGCGCCGTTATAGCCCAGCCGGCCCTTGTACCAGCCATTGCCCAGCATGATAGAGAGGGTGTTGTCCTCCGCCAGCCGGTCGGTCACATCGTAGGTCTGGACCTGGATAGCGTTGCTGTAGTCGTTGAAGAAGGGAGCCAGGACGTCGTCTCCGACCTTCCGCCCGTTGAGGCTGGCCTCATAAAGCCCCACGCCGGTGATGTAGAGCCGGGCCCGGACGGGAGCGCCCTTCAATGTAAAAGCCCGCTCAAACACGGGATGGAAGGCATCCTCCGGCTCGGTGCCGATCCATTGGGCCGCCCAGGGCTCGTCTATCTTGCCGGTATCGAAGGAGACGATCTCGCTGACCGCGTGATCCCCGTCCTCCCCGGTGACCTCCACCTGAGCGTAGTAGGTGGTCCGGGGCTTGAGGGGGACGTCGACGCCGACCCCGGCGCAGGGCAGCGCGCCGCTCCGCTCCGCCGCGATCCGCTCCATCGACGCATCCTCCGCGATGGCCACCCGGGAGAACTTCTGACGCCTGGAGGAGGTCTCCTCCACCGCCCAGCTCACTGTGATATTGGAGAAGGCATAGCCCATGGGCCGCTCCATGCCGTTGATCCTGACTCGCGTGACCCTCATCTGTCAACACCCCTCGCTCGGTCTCCCGCTATGGCTGATCCGGAACCGGGAAGCCGTCCATGGGCGGCAGCGGCTGTTCCCAGGCCTCCGGGACATACTGCTTCAGGAGCCAGGTCTTGACCAGCCCGACCCATGCCCCGGCCGCTCTGCCCTGAGCTCCGTTCCAGGGGGCCTCCATGGACCCCCCTCCCAGAGCAAAGCCGTGATCTCCCTGCTGGAAGATGTGCATCTCGAAGGGCCGGCCCGCCTCGGCCATGGCCCGGCCCAGCAGCAGGGAGTGCTCCACCGGCACCAGGCCGTCATCCGCCGCGTGGCAGAGGAAGATGGGCGGGGTGTGCTCCGACACCTGCCGGTCCGCGCTTACCTCCCGCAACAGCTCGGGAGAGGGATCGTCCCCCAGCAGGAGACGGCTGCATTCCCGCAGGATGGGGTTTGGATGGAGCTTGTCGCGCTCCGCCTGGAAGACGAAGCTGACCACCGGGTAGCCCAGCACCGCCGCCATCGGCTGAAGCCGCCCTGACGGGACCTCCAGCTTCTCCGCCAGCCATGGCTCATGCCAGTGGGTGGCCAGCATGGCGCACAGATGCGCGCCGGCGGAAAAGCCCATGATGGCGATGTGCTCCGGGTCGGTCTGCCACTCCTTCGCGTTGGCCCGGATCAGGGCCATCGCGGCGGCCGCCTCTTCCAGCTGGGCGGGGTAGCGGGTGGCGCCGTCGGGGGCGTTGGAGGCCACGCTGTACCGCAGCACAAAAGTGTTGTAGCCCGCCCCGGCAAATTCCATGGCAATGGGGTCGCCCTCTGCGGGAGACAGCATGGAATATCCGCCGCCGGGACAGATCAGGATAGCCGGGCGGGGCGGCGCGGGAATGGGCAGCATGGGATCGGGCTCATGGATATAAGTAGTGAGGGTCACCCACGGGCGTACGGGGATGGGATACAATGTTTGAATGATCATAGCGGCCTCCTGATTTGTTCTGAACAGCGTATGCCGCGCCGCCCCTTTTCAGCGGAAGCAGTCCTCCTCCCGCTCGACCTGACCGATGGTCGGCATTGCCTCCGGCCTCCGGAGGGTGGAGTGGATCTCCACCCATCCCCCGGTCCGGCTGCTGCGCTGCAGCCCTTCAAAGACCTCCAGCACATGGAGGGCCATCTCCTTGGATGCCCGGGGCTGTGTTCCGTATCGGATGGCTCGGGCCAGGTCTGCCACGCCTATGCCCCTGGCGTTGTCGCTGAAATGGAACTCGTTGGTCAGCACCTCTCCCTCGGCCCGCCGATCCCACTGCTCGCTCGGGGGGACCAGCACCACATCGCCGCCCATGAAGTTTGGACAGGGCAGACGCAGATGGCCGCGGGTCCCGTACAGGGTCAGCCCGCCCTCGTCCTGGGCAACGCTGTCCCCGTTGAGGTGTATGGTCCCGCATACGCCGTCAGTCAACTCCAGCACCCCGTAGAGCTGCGTCTCGTCCGCGACAGAGAACTCCTTCCCGTACTCCGGGTGGCCGGGAATGATGTTCGTCCTGGTCGGTCTGGGATTCTTCACGATGCCGCAGACCCGTTTGACGGGGGGAAGCAGATCGAGCAGCGCCGTCAGATAGTAGACGCCGTAATCCATACCGATCCCGCCCCCCGGTACCCGCAGCATGGGGGCAAGGCTGGTCAGGAAATCCAGGTCCCGGTTGGCTTGCAGGTGGAAGGAGACCACCTCGCCGACGCGCCCCTCGTCCAGCGCCCTTCGGGCCGTCTGCCCGGCGCTGCCCATGAAGGTCTCCGGCGCGGAGGCCAGGCACAGGCCCCGTGCGTCGGCCAGCGCGCAAAGCTCCCGGCCCTCCCGGACCGTGGACGCGAGGATCTTCTCGGTAAAGACGTGCTTCCCCGCCAAAAGGGCTTCCCTGATGATCCGGTAGTGGGCGTCCGCGGGCGTCAGGTTGACGATCACGGTGATCTCAGGGTCGGCCAGCATCTCCTCCCAGGTCATGGCGGCGACGCCGTACTCCTCCGCCTTTTTCCGCGCCTTCTCCGCGCGGCGGGAGCACACGCCTTTCACCCGCAGGGTGGGAAACCGCCGGATCATATTTTGCAAATAGATGTCGCTGATGGCTCCGGCGCCGTTGACGCCTACCACCGCGTAGATCTCCTTCTCCGCGCTCAATGGGATCCCTCTCTTCTCTCTCCTCGGCAAATGTCAGGTCATCCGCGGCGTTTGAGATAGTCTATCACCGCGGCGGCGGAGGCGGCGGCGCCGCCCAGAGAGCGCATATCTGCGCTGAATTCCCGGGCCGTCTCCTTGTAGGACGGGTCGGTGAGCAGGGCGGTGACGGCCCCGCGCAGGGCCTCCGCCGTGATGGCGTTCTTATCCAGGAAGGCCCGGCCGAGGCCCAGCTTCTCGATCTGCCGGGCGGTGATGGCCTGCTCCTCCATCTGAGGGATGGCGATCATGGGTACGCCGTAGTAGATGGCCTCCCCTGTGCCGCCCATGCCCCCGTGGGTGATGAACACCGACGCCTGGGACAGGATGTCCAGCTGAGGCACCATCTGGCCCACCTCCACGTTGGCGGGAATGTCCTTCAGCGAAGCCGGGTCAATGGCTCCAAGGGCGGCGAACACGTTGATGTCCAGGTCCCGCACCGCGTCAAAGAGGATGGGATAGTACTCCGGCCAGTTGTTGAAGGCGGTGCCCAGGGAGGAGTACAGCAGGGGCTTCCCGTTGTCCGGAGCCTTCCAGCTGCCGAACGCGGTGCGCTTGCCCATCTGCACGCCGGTAAACACAAACGAGTCGTCAAAGGACTCGTAATTGGGCACCAGGCGCTTTTGCATCATCACCAGGTTGAAGTCGCCCCGTCCGTCGAAGATCTCCTTCACAGTCATCTCCCGGCAGCCGTACTTTTCCGCGTATTCCTTTGCCAGCTCCATGGCCGCCAGGCGCATGGGGTGGTCCGCCGGCACGTTCTGAAAGGACTCGGCCACCGAGTAGGAGTCGTTGGAGGGATAGCTGGTATACAGCATGATGTTGGGCACCCCCAGCGCGTCGGCGGCCATGGTGCCGGCGATGCCCGCGAAGTCGTGGACCACCGCGTCAGGTCTGTCTGCCCGCAAGGTCTCCAGCACAGTGTCGATGTACTCCCCGGCCTCCCGGAGAAACAGGAAGGGAACTGTGGCGGCCACGTTCTCCTCCTGCCCGTCACCGCTGCCGTGGCTGTTTCCCCGCTCCATCCAGGAGGGAACGGCAACAAAGCGGGCCCCGGTGGGCTCAACGATAGCGCGGAAGCTCTCAGTGGTGAAGTAGGTCACCCGGACGCCCCGCTGAATGAGCTCCGTTACAAAGGCCAGGGTGGGGTTTACATGGCCAAAGGCTCCCAAAGAAACGATCGCGATATGCATAGTCACACTTCCTCCTTTTGATCAGCTTCGGTCATTTTTGATTCCGGTCCGTCTCTCAAACCAGCTTCAGCTCCGCGCTCAGTCCGCTGCCGGTCCTCGCGGTCAGAAGGATCTCTCCCGCCCCGGCGCGGCGGACGATGGCCAGCGCCCGGCCGTGGAAGGTCCGGGTGACTGTCCCCGCGTAGCCGTGGACGGGCTTGGGGTCGCCGCTGCCCAGTCCGGCCAGCTCCCCAGCCCCGGAGACGGACACGCTCAATTCCACATCTGCGGCGTCGGCCGCAAGTCCGTCCCTGTCCCGGAGCGTCAGATCGACATAGACCAGCTCCTCTCCGGCGGGCTCCGGCGCAGCGTCCAGCCGGGCGGCGGCCCCGGCGCTGGTCAGCTCCACGCGGCCCAGCTCGCTTTCGCCGTCATAGGCCACGGCGGTGAGCGCTCCGGGCTGATAAGCGGTCTCGAAGTACGCGGTGAAGCTGTGGGCGGGGCCGCAGGGCCGCCGGCCCAGGGATACGCCGTTCAGCAGCAGCTCCACCTCCGTGCCGGGGGAGTAGACCTCCACCACCACGGGCCTGCCCTCGAACCCCGGCCAGCTCCAGCTGGAGCGGCTGTCGCTGATGACCCAGGGGGTCTTGATGAGCCGCTCCCCGTGGTGGGCGGGGTCCTGGACGGTGATATAGGGCGCTTTCCGCAGGCCGAACACGATCTCCCGGAAGTAGGAGGCGGGGCGGCGGAAGCCGGTGATGTCGATGTCCCCGCAATAGGCCAGCTGGCAGGGAAATTTCGCGCCGAAGCCCCCCTCCCCGAAGCGGTAGGCGGGGATGCCCACGCCGGCCTCGCCGATGTAGTCCCAGCCGGTCCAGGCGAAATCGCCCACCACGGAGGGCAGCCTCTTCACCAGCGCCCAGTTCCGGGCGATCTCCGGGGGATAGGTCTCGCTGCCCACCACCACCCGGTAAGGATAATTCACCGCATCGTCCTCATACCGCGCGGTCATATAGTTGTAGCCCACCGCGTCCATCCCGGCGCACGCCGCCTCGATGCGGCCCGACACGATGGGATGGCGGACGATGTCGTCCATATGGGCGTCCATGGCGGACATGAAGTCGTTGACGCTGCCGCCCTGGTCCCCCTCCGGCCCGGCGGAGAGGATGTCGCCCAGGATACGGTCCACCTGGTCGCCGGCGGCAAACACCCCGTTGACCGACACCATGGTAAAGCGGTCCGGGTCGAGGCTCTTGACCAGCCGGGCCATCTCCCGGCCCAGCGCGGAGCCCTGGGGCATCCCCACCTCCGGGATCTCGTTGCCCAGGGAGTAGAACACCACGCTGGGATGGGGCCGGTCCTTGCGGACCATGGCCGCCGCGTCCTCCCGCCACCACTTGTCGCTGAACAGGCTGTAATCCAGGTCCTTCTTGGGCCGGGTCCACATATCGAAGGACTCGTCCATCACATACATTCCCAGCCTGTCGCAGGCGTCCAGCAGAGGGACGGAAGCCGGGTTGTGGGCGGCGCGGATGGCGTTGAACCCCGCCTCCTTCAGGATGCGCACCCGGCGCAGCTCGGCGTCGGCGTCGGTGACCGCGCCCAACAGGCCGTTGTCGTGATGGATACAGGCGCCCCGGAGCTTGACGGTCTTGCCGTTCACCCGCAGGCCCTGCCGGGCGTCCAGCTGAAGGGTCCGGATGCCGAAATCCGCCGCGTCGGAGTCCAGCACGCGATCTCCCTCCGTAAGACGGATCTCACAGCGGTACAGGGCGGGGGTCTCGGCGGACCACAGAGCGGGGCCGTCCACCGTGAGGGATTGGGTCAGCCGCTCTTCAGCCCCCGCCGCCAAAAAGACAGGCAGAGCGAAGGATGCGGCCTCCTTCCCCTCCGGATCGACGACACGTCCCTCCAGCCGTGCGTCATGGGGCAGCCGGTCCCGGTTTTTCAGCCCGGCGGATACCTCCAGCACGGCGTAGCCGTCCTCAATGGCGCGGGTGGAGACGTACAGCTCCTCCGGCTCCAGGGTGGCGGGGCCGCCGGTGAGCAGCCACACGTCCCGGATGATGCCGCTGCCGGAGTACCAGCGGCTGTTGGGCATACCGCCGTTTTTCACCAGCACCCGCAGCTCGTTTTCGCCGCCGTAGTTCAGATGATCGTTGAGACGCACATAGAACTGGGAATAGCCATAGGGCCGTTTCCCCGCCAGCTGGCCGTTGAGATAGACCAGGGAGTTCATATAGACGCCCTCGAATTTCAGGGTCACAGTCTGATCCCGCCACTCCTCTGGAGCGTGGAACCGCTTCACATAGACGTAATTTCCTCCGCCCCGGTAGGCGGTGTCGCCCCCGTTGGGGCTGGCCGGGTCAGGCTCCCGCAGACGCATGGCGTCGTGGGGCAGAGCGACGGTCTCCGCGCTGTCCGGCACCGACCAGACCAGGGCGAAGGCGTCCTTTTCCTCCCAGAATTTCCAGTCCCGGTTCCATTTGTTTGTTCTCATCGCGCTCCTCCTGATCGCCTCAGAGCGTTTTTGTGCCGTACAGAGCCATCAGATCCTCCTTGTTGACAAAGAAGGATACCTTCCCCCAGCGCACCCGGCACAGCTTGTGCTCCGGATCGCCGGCCTCGGCGTAGACGTGATTCAATTTGTCCTCGATGACCGCGTCACCGGCGTAGATGTGCTCCGTCAGGGCAACGGTGTCGTCCAGATAGGACCGGGCGATGGGCGCGCCGTTGTGGGCGGGGAACAGGGTGCTCCACCGGCCCTCCAGGTCCCGGATCCGGAGCATATTGGCATGATGGGCCCGCAGCCGCTGATCCAGGTTGAAGGAAACGCCGGACTCAGGCGCGGCGTCATACATCAGCACCTGGGTGCTCTCCAGCTCGTCCCCCACAAACAGATAGCCGTTCTTTTCATCCAGGAAGGCCAGGGAGCCGTTGGAGTGGGCGGAAATGTCCATCAGCTTGATGGACCGCCCGCCCAGGTCGATCACGTCCCCGTCCTTCACCAGCTTGTGCTCAAAGTCCGGGTGGGGCAGCTTGGAAACATCAAAGGGCAGCCGGCTGCAGGTGCCCAGATCGACCTCCGCGCCGGGCAGCATGAGCACAGACTCCCATTCGCCGCAGCCGCCGGAGTGATCCAGATGGCCGTGGGTCAGCGCCACCGTGACCGGCTTGCCGGTGAGCTTTTCCACATAGGCGCGCAGATTGCCCGCGCCCCAGCCGGTGTCGATGAGCAGGGCCCGTTCCGTCCCCTCCAGCAGGTACATATTTTGGGAGCCGCCCATAAAATTGATGATCCAGGTGTCCTCATTGATCTTCCAGCTCATATATGAGCCGAATATCTCCACAGGGTTGGGTTCCATAACGATCCGCTCCTTTCCGTGCGGTTGAATAAATTATGATACTGTCTGCCGCGTAAATCGTTTCGCGGCCTTGGATCACGGTCTCCATGGCATCGGGATGACAGGAAAGCAAGGAAAAGGACCTCCGCAGTATGGCCGCGGAGGTCCTTCAACGTGAAAAACGCAGCCGGTTGACGCAAGTCAGGGCCTGTTTCATGTTTTGAACTATGGTACGGGACAGGCGCCCAGGGCGGCCGCGGGCTCAGTGCACGGCGGCTTCCTTGGCGGCCTTGGCCTTGGCCAGCTTCTCCTTGAACATCTGGACCTCCACCAGCTTGTAGCTGTTGGAGTCGTAGATCAGCAGCACGCACACCAGCAGGCCGTTGATGACGGTCTGGATGGAGCTGGGCACGCCCATGCGCTGGAGGCCGGAGGAGATCATGGCCTGCACCACCGCGCCCATGAAAATGGCGATGGGATAGGAAGAATACTTCCCGAAAATGCCGCCGATGAACATGGGCAGGAAGGCGTTCATGAAGTAGGACGAGGAGCTCAGGCCGGTGTCGGGGGCGATCACGCCGTTCTTGCTCAGGTACACGCAGCCCGCCAGACCCATCATGGCGCCGGCGATGACGTAGCAGTACACGGCGTTGTTCTTTTCCTTGATGCCCACGTCCACGGCGATCTTCTGGCCGCCCTGGAGGGCGCGGCGATTGTAGCCGATCTTGGTATAGTCATAGATGACCACCAGCACCGCCAGCGCGACGACGGTGAGGATCAGACTGTTCGCCGTGCGGGAGAACACCAGCATGGAGTTGCCGATAAGCCGGACGCCCTTGGCGTTGTTATACATGAAGCCGATGGCCTCGTAGATCATGGCCATACCCACGGAGATCACCATGGGGGGCAGCCCCAGGGTCACATAGACCAGGCCGGAGATCAGCCCCAGCACCACGGCGATAGCCACCACCATCAGCAGCAGTCCGGCGGGGCCCCATCCGATCTGATTGGCGATGTTGCCGCCCACGATGGTAGCCAGCATCAGCTCCGCGCCGATGGCGTAGTCGAAGCGGCCGGTGGTCAGGTTGATGGCCATAGCCTGTGCCACCAGCCCGGCGTATACCGCGTTGTAGACCATGGTGGTCAGGTCGGAACCCACGCCGAAGCCGGAGTGTCCGGTGGCGTTACAAAGGATAAAGAAGAACAGATAGACGACCACCGGTAGGATCAGGGTCATCACAAGGTTCTTTCCCAGTTTTTTTGCCTTCATAAGTCCATTCCCTCCAAACTGCGGTGTGGATCCTCCCGGGGAAGCTTCCTCCCCCGGGAGGGGGAAACCGAATCCTTTTATCTTATCTTACATCGTCCAGGGAGACGTTGAACAGGGCGTTCACGTCCTCATAGGTGGCGTCGGGGTTGATGCCGCCCAGAATGGTGGCCATATCCTCGGCGGTGATGTAGAACTCGCCGTCGGTGATGTGCTTCTCATAGACGGCGTTGAAATCGTCAGCGCTGCTCAGCGTCCAGCGCTGAGTGGGGTTCAGCAGCGCCCGGCCGTCGGCGCCGCGGGTCAGCTCAGTGTGCCCGGTGATGGCGTTGATCAGATCGGCAAAGCCGGAACCGAATACCACCTCGCCGCAGTCATAGACCAGAGCGATAACGGTGCCGCTGTCCACGAAGCTCTTGTAGGTGTCGTTCACGGTACCGATGGTGCCCACCTTGATGTCCTTGCCGGAGTCGATGATGGGCTGGAACCATACCATGGCGTCAAAAGCGGTGCCGACGCCGTCATAGTCGCCGGCCAGGACCGTGCTCTGAGCCACGAAGAAAGCGTCGTTGTCGGGGAAGCCGGACACCACGTCGGTGGAGGGGTCGAACTGGGTGGTGGAGCCCTCCGCCTGAGCCGCGGCCACGCCGTCAAAGAAGCCCTGCTGACGATCCACGAACATCTGGACGCCGAAATCGGCGCCGCCGTTGCCGAAAGCGATGTGGCTCAGGCCGGAGGTGGCCATGGTGTAGCCCAGCTCATAGCCGGCCTGATAGTCGCCGTTGTTGCCGGAGTCGTCAGAGAAGGTGTAGGTGCCCACATAGTAGGGGTCGTCGGCCACTTCCTCATAGAACTGCTCGATGCCCCAGTAGTACATACCCTGAGAGGTGGCGCGCTTGATGGCCTCGGCGCCGGCCACATTGTAGTAGGCGAAGATGCCCTGGCAGCCGGCGGCGGCGCAGTTGTCGATGAAGGTGGCCTCGCCCTCGGCGGAGTCCAAAGACTCGGACACGATGAATTCCACGTTGAAATAATCGGTCAGGTAATTGAAGTAATCCATCACGCCCACAAAGGAGTCGTCGGTGGTGTCAAAGGCCACCACGCCGATCTTGATGTGCTCCTCGGGCCAGGAGCCGTCCAGGGGAATGGCGTTGCTCACGGACTGGCTGGACTCGCCCTCGGGAGCCGTGGATGTGGTACTGTTGGTGCTGCTGCAGGCGCACAGGGCAAAAACCATTGCCAAGGCAAGCAGAAGCGCAATCGATTTTTTCATTTCTTTTCCTCCTAATAAGTTTTTCGCTGTGGTCATATGAGAAGGCCGGACGATCAGGCCGACGCTGTCTCCGAACATTATCCGGGCATTATCTGGGCAGCAGCTTGCCGCGGTAGCTCAGGCTGGACACCAGCACCACGACGATGAACACCACGCCGCGGGTGACCTGAATCTGGCCGGTGGTCAGGCCCATGATGGCCAGGCCGCTGTTCAGCACGGTGATGGTCACCGCGCCCAGAAGACCGGCGCTGATCTTGGAGCGGGGGCCGCCGGACAGGGGCATACCGCCCAGCACCAGGGCCACCATCACGTCGGTGCCCACGGAGCTGGCTGTGGAGGCGCCGGCGGTGCGCAGGTTGAGCAGCATCAGGAAAGCCGCCAGAGCCGCGCCCAGTCCGCCCAGCATGAACACGGTGATCGTGGTCTTCACGGTGTCGATGCCGCTCTGCCGGGCGGAAATGATGTTGCCGCCCATATTCTTTGCCTTGATGCCGATGGGGGTGTACTTGAACACCACCAGGCAGAAGATGAAGAAGGCCGCCAGCACAATGACGCTGAGGATGGACATCTCGGCAAAGCTGAATTCACGCAGAGGCTTTACCGCGTTTCTCAGGTAGATGGTGGTCTCATTGCCCATGAAGATCACCACTCCGGCGGAGAAAATGGAGGACAAAATGATGGTAAAGATGAAGAAGGGGATGTTGACATAGGCCGCCAACAGGCCCTTGACCAGAGCGAACGCCAGAGAGACCGCCAGAATGACCACGAAGCCCACAAGGAAGCTGCCGGTGGAGATCATGGCCTTGCAGCCCAGCACCGCGGCCACGCACACGGTACCGCCGATGGACATATCAAAGTAACCCGCGCCGAACACGAACACGGCGCCGATGGCGCACATGGCGGTGGTGATAACGGAGCTGGACATACTCTGAAGATTGGTGGTGGAGAGCAGCTTGCCCCCGGTCAGGGCGGAGAACACGATCACCACCAGCACAAGGCCGGCAAAGGGCGCGATGTTGCCCACGAGACGGGCGTCGATCCTGGTGGGAGCCGTCTTTTGCTTGCCCGCCGCTTCCAGCTTCGCGTTAAGATCCTTTTCCATTTCAGCACCCCCTTTTAAATCATCACGTCGATGATCTGATTCTCGTCCATGCCTCCGCTATGGGTGAACTCGCCCGCCAGCTGGCCGTCCTTCAGCACCAGCAGACGATCGCACATCCCGATCAGCTCGGTGAGCTCCTCGGAGATCATCACGATGGACTTCCCGTCCCGGCACATCCTGTCGATAAGCTGATACATGGCGGCCTTGACGCCGATGTCCACGCCGCGGGTGGGGCAGTCCAGGATCAGAATGTCACAGTTGCGGCCCACCCACTTGCCGAAGACCACCTTCTGCTTGTTGCCGCCGGACAGATATTGCACGTCCTGGGCCGGGGACGCGCACTTGATGGACAGCTTCTCCACCAGGTCATTGACGTACTTCTTGGTGTCCCCCGGCAGGAGGAAGGGCCCCCTCTGAAGCTTGTCATACCCGGCCGCCAGAATGTTGTCGGCAATGCTGGCCGTGAGCACCAGCGCCTCCTTGTCGCGGTCCTTGGACACATAGCCGTAGCCCTTACGCAGGGCGCCCCGGGCGGAATTGACTCTGTCGCCGGTGCGGACGTCCACCACCTCGCCCTCCAGCAGCTTCATGTCGCCGTACAGGGCCTTGCCCAGCTCGTGCATACCGCAGTGGGACAGCCCGCCGATGCCTAAGATCTCCCCCTTGTGGAGCTCCATAGAGAAGTTCATCAGCATCCCGAAGCCGGAGGTGATGTTGTCCGCCTTCAGCACCACCTCGTCGCTGACGGGCCGGCTGAAGTCGCTGCGGTAGTAGTCGCCGGTCATCTCCCGGCCCACCATGCACCGCTTGATGACGTCCTCGTCCATCTCCTCCTTGGAGAGGGTGGTGATGAGCACGCCGTCCCGCAGCACGGTGAGAACGTCGCAGACCTCCATCAGCTCCTCCAGGTCGTGGGAAATGAAGATGACCGCCTTGTTCTCGTCCCGCATCTTCCGCATAATGCCATAGATGATGTCGCGCCCCTTCTGGGACAGGGCCGTGGTGGTTTCGTCCACCACCAGCACCTCAGGGTCCTCATAGACCGTCTTGGCGATCTCCACCAGCTTGCGGTCCTGCATATTCAGCGACTCAATGGGGGCGGAGGCGTCCACGCCGGTAAAGCCGATGGCGTCCAGGGCCTTCTGGGCCTCCTTCACCATCCCGGCCTTGTTGATGAACACCTTGCCGAACTTGCTCTCCGAGCCCAGGAAGATGTTCTCCGCGATGGAGATCCCGGGAACGGTGCCCTGCTCCTGCACGATCATGCCGATGCCCAGCGCCGCGCCCTCGATCATGGAGGACGGCTTGTGGGGCTTGCCCTTGAAGAACATTTCCCCGCTGGTGGGCGGCTGCATCCCGGACAGGATAGATGTGATGGTGGACTTGCCCGAACCGTTTTCCCCGATCAGACCGGTGATCTGCCCGCGATAGATCTTGATGCTCACGTGGTCGAGGGCCACGGTGGGACCGAAGTTCTTGCAAAGATCCCGCGTTTCGACGATCAGCCTCTCTTCATTCACGGCTGCTCCCCCCGTTCCAAATTGTCACAATGGATAAAATTCCGCGATCCTTTTTTGCTTCATATAGGTAATTATATCAAAAGAATTTGTTTGAGTACACCTAACAATACTGTACAGAATCCGACTTATCTTGTCATCTATATTGACATTTCTTTTGCAGACAGACTATACTTGACTTGAACTGTGTTGGAGAGGGGGCGCCGGGGTGGATTCCGTCATTTATTACACGACTATCGGTACGGCCTTTGACTATCTTGTCGAATACCATCAGGAAACCGGCGGAGAGCTCACCTTTCCCGCGGCGCTGGAGGGGCTGCGCCAGCGGGGGGGCCTGTCCCGCACTCCACCGGCGTTTCCGCCTTTTCATTCCAACATGGACCGGGAGGAGTTCCGCGCCTTTGTCCGGGCCCTGCCCGTCCAGGCCGACCGGGTGCTGGAGGAGCTTTACAGCTTCACCGAGCTCCGCGAGACCTTTGAGGCCAGTATGTTTCCCAAGGGGAAGGACGTCTTTTCCTTTCTGAATATGCCCCATCTGGGCAGCACCCCCCACTCCCACGACTTCTTTGAGATCACCTATGTGCTCAACGGCGGCTGCACATTTTTCTTTGAGGGCTCCACGGTCTCCCTGTCGGAGGGGGACGTGTGCATCACGTCTCCCCGGGCGGAGCACAGCCAGCCCCTGGAGCCGGACTGCTTCGCCCTGTCCATCGTGGTGCGGAAAAGCACCTTCAACTCCATATTCAGCGGCCTGCTGACCCGGCAGGACCTGGTCAGCCTGTTTTTCCGCAACTCCCTGTATACGCGCCCCCAGGCCAATTTCATCCTGCTGCACACCGGCGGCGATCAGGATGTGTTCCACACCGCCCAGACCCTGACCTTTGAGAGCAACCAGGATGAGCAGTACGCCAACGCCTGCGCGGTCAGCCTGCTGAACCTGTTTTTGATCCAGGCTCTGCGGGCGTCCCAGACCGCCGTCACTCTGCACCATTATGAGAATTATTCGGAAAAGGGTCTGGACTTCACCCTGGTCCTGCGGCATATCCAGCAGAACTACCAGACCGTGACCCTGTCCTCTTTGGCGGAAACCTTCCATTTCAGCGAGACCTACCTGAGCAAGCTGATCCACAGGAATATGGGCCGGAGCTTCACCGAGGTGCTGAGGACGCTGAAGATGGACCGGGCTATGGACTTTCTCATGAACACCCCCATGAAGGTCAGCGAGATCGCCGCCGCAGTGGGCTACGGCTCGGTGGACCACTTCTCCCGTACCTTCCGCCGGGCTTACGGAATGTCCCCCCAGCGGTACAGGCAGGCCCATGCCGCGGACGCGGAGCGGGAGAGCCCGACAACGGAGGGGAGGTCTGCCGGGCATGAGGACTGAAGAAGGATCGCGCCCCGCGGGCAAAACGCTCAGCCGGGCCTTTGTCTGGTTCCACGCCTCCTCCGCCAACGGCGGCGCTATGGCCATCGCCGGCACCATCGCCGCTTACTTCTCCATCTACGCTCAGGAGACGATCGGCATCACCGCCGCCCAGTTGTCCGTCATCATGCTGATCTGCTCCCTGTGGGACGCCGTCAGCACCCCCCTGATGGGGGTCATCTGCGACTCCTGCACCCCCAGATGGGGCCGTTACCGCACCTGGTTCCTGTTTACCCCCATATTTCTGTTCATCGATATGTTCCTGCTCTTCAGCAACCCCGGCTTTATCCAGGGCAGCGCCGCGGCCAGATGCGTGTATATCTGCGTGACCTACCTGATATACGGGATGTGCGTCACCGCCTACACCATGCCCCACATGGCGATCCTCCCCGCGATGACGCTGGACGAACGGGAGCGGAACCGGGTGCTCTCCAAGGGCGCGGGGATCTGCGCGCTGATGTATACCGTCGCTTCCACCTTTACCCCCCAGCTGGTTGCCCTGACCGGGAGCTACCGCACGCTGATGCTCATCTACGCCGCGCTGTCCGCGGTGTGCTTTTGGGGGCTCTATAAGACCTCGGAGGAGCGCCATACGGTCTCCGCGCCGGGTCGGAGCGGACTGCGGCAGCTGGCCCTCGTGTTCCGCCACAGGGAGATCTGGCCGCTGATGCTGTGCTGGTGTCTGGCCGCCATCTCCTACGGCTTTATGTTTACATCCTCGGTGTACTACGCGCAGTACATCCTGGCCGGGGAGCGGCTCCATTCCGCCTGGAGCGGGGACGCGGGCGCCCTGGTGGGGAGCACCGTTTCTACCTATATGGGCTTCGTATCGATAGGGGCGCTGGTGTCCATGGCGGTGCTGATGCCCCTGTTCCTGCGGCTGTTCCGGAAGGGCTGGCGGGCCATGCTGGTCTCGCAGGCGCTGACCGTGCTTTTTTACATGATCTTGTATTTCACCGGCCGAATGGATTTCTGGTACTGCTGCGTCATGTCTTTCCTGGCCGCCGCCGCGGGCTCCATGGTCAACGCGCTGGTGAACGTCCTGGTGAACGACGCCATCGACTTCATCCAGTTGAAGGAGGGCCGGCAGCTCAACGGCGTGGTATCCTCGCTCAAGACCTTCGCGCAGAAGTGCGGCAGCACGGTGACAAATTCCGGCGTGCTGGCCATTCTGGCCCTCTGCGGCTTCAACTCGCAGTTAGGTCCCTTCGGGCAGCCCGACCTGGTGGCCGCCGGGACCAACGCCGTCCGTTTTCTGATCCCGGCGGCGGTCTCCGCCGTCATCGTTCTTCTGATGATATTCTACCCCATCCGGGCCTATTTCCCGCAGATCGACCAGATGAAGGCCCGCATCTCAGAACAGGAGTGAGCCGGCATGAAAAACGCGGAAGTGAACCTCCGAGACCCCTTTGTTCTCCCCCACGGGGGAAAGTACTATCTGTACGGCACCCGAAGCGCCACCTGCTGGGGCCCGGCCGACGGCTTTGACTGTTATGTCGGGGAAGACCTGGAAAACTGGGAGGGCCCCATTGAGATCTTTCACCGGCCCCCCGGCTTTTTTGCCGACCGGGCCTATTGGGCGCCGGAGTGCGTCCATCACAACGGGGTCTTCTACCTGATCGCCACCCTCGGCGCGGGGGACCGGAAAAAAGGGATCTACGCGCTGCGCTCCGATTCCCCCACCGGCCCGTTCCTGCCCCATGGCCAGCGGCTGACGCCGGAGGACTGGGCGTGTATCGACGGCACGGTGTATTTTGAGGAGGACACTCCCTGGCTGATCTTCTCCCACTCCTTCGAGGACTCCCCCGACGGCGATATGTGTATGCTGCGCCTTTCCTCCGATCTGAGCCGGAGCGAGGGCGAGCCGATCAAGCTGTTCTCCGCGTTCGAGGCCCCCTGGGCCGAGCCGGTGCCCTTCGCCAAAGCGGAGTTCGGCATGGACGGGGACGTGTATTTTACCGACGGCCCCTTTGTGTTCCGGGCGGACGACGGCAGGCTGTACATGACCTGGTCCAGCTGGAGCGGCCGCGGCTATGCCGTGGGGGTGGCGGCGTCGGACAGCGGACGGGCGCGGGGCCCCTGGCGGCAGATGGAGACCCCGCTTTTCCCCGAAAACGGGGGCCACGGCATGATGTTCCGGGATCTGCGGGGGCGGCTGACCTTTACGCTCCATTTCCCCAACGATAAATATCTTGAAAGGCCCATATTCCGGCAGGTCCTTTCCGGCGAAAACGGGCTGCGCCTCGTGGAGGGATCTGTATGACGTTCCAGGCCTGGATCACCAACGGGACCGCGTCCCCGTTTTACGCCCGGAAGAGCTTCTCCATCGCCGGCCCCGTGGCAAAGGCCGAGGCCAGGGTGTGCGGGCTGGGGCAGTTCGTTCTCTGGCTCAACGGGCGGAAGGTGGGCGACCATGAGCTGGACCCCGGCTGGACCAATTATCGCAAGCTCATCCAGTACGTCACCTTCGACGTGACGGAATATCTGCGCCCGGGCGAAAACGTCATAGGGGCCGAGGTGGGCAACGGCTGGTTCATCAAGACCGACGAGCACTACACCTTCTCCTTCCCGCCCTTTATGCCCCCCAACCCCAACCCCTATGTGCCCTTTGGAAAGAGCCTGGTGCTGGCGCTGGAGCTGACCATCACCCGCTCCGACGGCTCCGTGGAAGCGCTCCGCGCCGGAGGGGACTGGCGGGTCGCTCCTCACCCCGTCATCATGAGCAATGTCTACGGCTCCGAAACCTACGACGCCGCTCTGGAGCAAACCGGCTGGAGCGAGCCGGGGTTCGACGACAGCCGCTGGTCCGCCGCCGCCGTGCTCCCGCGGGAGGACGCCCCCAAGGGCAGGCTGACAGAACAGCTCCAGCCCGCCGTCAAGGTCGTCAGGACCTATGAGGGCAGGTCGATGGGGACCGTCAACGGGCGGGAGATCTACGACTTCGGCCAGAATATGTCCGGCCTGCTTGAGCTGGAGTTCCGGGGCAAAGCGGGGGCCGCCGTGAAGCTGTACCCGGCGGAGAAGCTGGGGCAGGATGGAGACGTGGATCAGATGGCCAAGGGCTGGCTCCCGGTGGACTCCTGCGTCACCTGCGTTGCGGCCGGCGGCGGGGAATGGGCCCGTTACCGCATGAAATTCACCTATTTCGCCGGCCGATTCGTTGCCGTGGAGCGGGACGGGGCCGAGCTCCGCGGGCTCACCGCCCATGCCGTCACCAGCGCCTGGGCCGCCGCCGGCAGCTTTTCCTGTGATGACGAGCGCTATGGCCGCATCTACGATATGATCGAAAAGACGGTAGAGGCCAACATGGTCAGCGTCCACACCGACTGCCCCACCATTGAACGGTTCGCCTGGCAGGAGCCGAACCATCTTATGGCCCCCTCTATCTTCTATATGAAGGACGGGCGAAAGCTGTGGGCGAAATTCCTGCTGGACCTCCGTACCGACCAGCATACAGCCGAAGACCGCTTCCGCGACATGGACGGGAACGAGTTCTGCCCCGGCGACGGGCTGGTGCCCTCCCAGGCCCCCTGTTACATTCCCAACGTGCTTCCGGTGCCGGGGTTAGGCAGCTTCTACGA
Source organism: uncultured Oscillospiraceae bacterium (assembly GCA_964493585.1). GTDB lineage: Bacteria > Bacillota > Clostridia > Oscillospirales > Oscillospiraceae > HGM13006. Next base: position 3,325 of record CAZBOR010000001.1, on the reverse strand, counting down.
CATCATCCCCTGGGGCAGCACTTCTATTCTTGGGACGTACTGGCACTATCAGTTCTACGGCGACAAAGAGATCATCACGGACAATTACGACTGCGGGATGCGCTATCTCAACTACCTGAAGACGAAGGTCAACGCCGACGGCTTCATTGATCACGGCCTGGGCGACTGGGGCAACCCCCGCGGCGAGCTGGCGCGGGAGAATATTGAGACCGCGTTCCTCTATGCCGACGCCGCCGTGCTGTCCTATTTTGCCGGCCTGCTGAACAGGAGCGGGGACAAGGCCGCTCTGGACGCCTATGCCGCTGAGATCAAAAAGAACTATAATGAAAAGCTGCTGACCACCCACCCGCAAAAGGGCTTCCGCTGCTACCGGGCCTGGGACCACCCCGACGATGTGTTCCTGACCCAGGCGGCCCAGGCCCTGCCCCTTTACTGGGGGCTGGCGCCGGAGGAAGCCGAAGCCGACGTGGCGAAGGCCCTTCGCTGGACGCTGGAGCGGGACGGCGCCTTCATCTGCGGCGAGATAGGCCTGCCCTATGTGATCCAAAGCGCGCGGAAATACGGCATGAACGATCTCATTGCCAAATTCGTCACCCGCGCCGAGCACCCCAGCTATTACGCTTTCGTGCTGGACGGAGAGACCACCCTCGGCGAGTATTGGGAACACAACCCCCGCAGCCATTGTCACGACATGATGGGCCACATCATTGAGTGGTATTACAACGGCATCGCGGGGATCCAGCCCGTCGAGCCGGGATTCGGCAAGGTGCTTATCCAGCCATATCTGCCGGAGGGCATGAGCGAGTTCACCTGCTCCTACCGCTCCGTCAGGGGGGAGATCAGGGTACACGTCAAACGGGCCGGCGGCGGCGCCGCCCTGGACGTGTCCGCGCCGAAGGGCGTGGACTGCGCCGTGGATCCCGCTCTGCTGGAGGCGGAGGGCTGCGCGGTGACGATCCATCGGATATCCAACGATCGACGCGGTTGAAAAAAGGAGGACTGCGACATGAAAAACATACCTGACGTAAAGCTGGGCCTTATCGCGGTGAGCCGGGACTGCTTCCCCATCGCCCTCAGCACACGGCGGAGGGAGAACATCGCCGCCGCCTGCTCCGGCGGCGGCCTCTACGAGTGTCCTATCACCGTGGAAAACGAGAGCGACGCCCTCAGAGCCTGCGAGGACGTGAAACAGGCGGGCTGCAACGCCCTGGTGGTGTACCTGGGCAATTTCGGCCCCGAGACGCCGGAGACCCTGATCGCGCAAAAATTTGACGGCCCGGTCATGTACATAGCCGCCGCCGAGGGGGACGGCGACCTCATCAACGGGCGGGGCGACGCCTACTGCGGGATGCTCAACTGCTCCTACAACCTGGGGATGCGGCGTCTGCCCGCCTACATTCCCGAGTACCCGGTGGGCACCGCCCGGGACTGCGCCGGGATGATCGCCGAATTTGTGCCCATCGCCCGGGCGGTCATCGGCGTACACGACCTGAAACTCATCACCTTCGGCCCCCGGCCCCAGGATTTCTTCGCCTGCAACGCCCCCATCAAGGGGCTGTACGAGCTGGGCGTGGAAATTGAGGAAAACTCCGAGCTGGATCTGCTGGTGAGCTATAAGGAGCACGCGGGCGATCCCCGTATCCCGGAGGTCTGCGCGGATATGCGGGCCGAGCTGGGCGAGGGCAGATACTATGAAGAGCTGCTGGAGCGGATGGCCCAGTTCGAGCTCACCCTTCTGGACTGGGCGGAGGGACACAGAGGCGCCCGGAAGTATGTGGCCTTTGCCGACAAGTGCTGGCCCGCCTTCCCCAGCCAGTTCGGCTTCGAGCCGTGCTACGTCAACTCCCGCCTGGCCGCCCGGGGCATCCCCGTGGCCTGCGAGACAGATATTTACGGCGCGCTCAGCGAGTATATCGGGGCCTGCGTCACCGGCGACGCGGTGACCCTGCTGGACATCAACAATTCCGTCCCCGCCCAGATGTGGGAGGAGCAGATCAAGGGCAGGCACGACTATCAGCTCACCGATACTTTTATGGGCTTCCACTGCGGCAACACCCCGGCCTGTAAGCTGTGCGCCGACCGGGCGGTGAAGTACCAGCTCATCCAGAACCGCCTGCTGGAAAACGGCGGCAAGCCCGACTTTACCCGCGGCACCCTGGAGGCGGACATCGCGCCCTCCGACATCACCTTCTACCGCCTTCAGTGCGACAGCGAGGGCAAGCTCCGCTCCTACATCGCCCAGGGCGAGGTGCTGCCCGTCAGGACCGGCAGCTTCGGCGGCATCGGCGTGTTCGCCATCCACGACATGGGCCGGTTCTACCGCCATGTGCTGATCCAGAAGCGCTATCCCCACCACGGAGCGGTGGCCTTCAGTCATTGTGGCAAGCCGCTGTTTGAGGTGTTCAAGCTCCTGGGCGTGCGGGATATCGCCTGGAATCAGCCCAAGAGCCTGCCCTACCCCACCGAGAACCCCTGGGAGTGAGCGCCATGAAAACCTGCTTGGGCATCGAGCTGGGCTCTACCCGGATCAAAGCCGTCGCCGTTGACGCGGACCACGCGCCCGTTTCCTCCGGAGACTACACCTGGGCCAGCTCCTATGAAAACGGGCTCTGGACCTATGACCTGGCTGAGGTCTGGACCGGGCTGAAGGCCGCCCTGTCCGGCATCGAATGCCGGGAAAGCGTCGCCGCCATGGGCGTGTCCGCCATGATGCACGGCTACCTGGCCTTCGATCAGGACTGGAACCTGCTGACGCCGTTCCGGACCTGGCAGAACACCGTCACCGGCCCCGCGGCCGCGGAGCTGACCGCCCTGTTCGGCTTCAACATCCCCCAGCGGTGGTCCATTGCCCATCTGTATCAGGCCATCCTGAACGGGGAAGAGCACGTGGGCCGTATCGCCCACATGACCACCCTGGCGGGGTACGTCCACTATATGCTCACCGGAGTCAACGCCGTGGGCATAGGCGAGGCCAGCGGAATGTTCCCCATCGACAGCGAGGGCCTTTGCTATGACCGGAAAATGCTGGAGAAGTTTCATGATCTGGTCTCAGACAGACGTCTTCCCTGGACCTTGGAGGACATCCTTCCCAAGCCGCTGCTGGCGGGCGAGGACGCCGGGGCGCTGACCGAACAGGGCGCGGAGCTGTTGGGCGGCCTGCTGGTCCCCGGCATCCCCTTTGCCCCCGCCGAGGGCGACGCGGGCACCGGCATGACCGCCACCAACGCCGTGGCCCCCCGGACGGGCAACGTATCCGCCGGCACCTCCATTTTCTCCATGGTGGTGCTGGAGCGGCCGCTGAACAAGGTCTATGAGGAGATCGACC